>JAHIZR010000212.1 GCA_018814465.1 bacterium
GTGAGATTGAGCACCTGCCACACGGCGACTGACTATGATACCGGACTCTACATACTGGATGCTTCCGGCAATGAGATTGCCTGCAACGACGATTATTTCACGCCGGAATGCCAGCTTCCCAGCGGTCAGTATTTCAAGTCGTTCATTGACTGCGTCACGCTGTATGCGGGCGAGACCTACTGCATCGGCGTGGATGGCTTCGGTTGGGATCCGGCGGGTCCGAATGCCGGATTGCGTTGCGGCAACTATTTGCTAACGATCGAAGAATGCCCCTGTGTCGAGTGCGGCCCGAACGACGCACGCGAAGGCGAACAAGCTTGTCAGGACGGCTATCTGGATGATTTCAATTCAGGCTGTAATGCCGTATCTGAATTCGGGCTGCCTGCTCCGGTATTTTCTCCTATCGTGTGCAATTCGACGGTCTGCGGGACTTCCGGTCAGTATATGTATCAGGGATTACCTTATCGCGATACGGATTGGTACTTGCTGGTTTTGACCGAGGAAACTAATGTGACCTGGTGCGTTGACGCCGCTTTCTCGCCTGTAATCGCCATCGTTGCCAGCTGCGATCCCTTAAATGTTCTCGCGTTTGATGATACGGGCGTCGAGTGTGAGCCGTCCTGTGTCAGCGCCTGTCTCACCGCCGGGACCTACTTCCTCTTTGTGTCTACTCAATTCGCCGGAGCGACTTTGGATGTGCCCTGCGGTTCGGAATATCAGGCGCGCGTTACGTGCTCGCCTTGCGGAGAGGAGTGCGTGCCTGAGCCTGATTTCGTGCAGGTGGATCTGAGTTTCGGTTTGCCGTGGTGTGAATGTCTCTATATCTGTCCGAATGTTGAAACCACAGTTGCCGTCGGTCCCGGTCTGGGTCCGAATCAGCAGCCGGTCGTTAACATCCTGCCCGGCTGTATTCAGACGGCATTCGGCGGCTGCTTAGATCCGGATTGCCCGCCCGCGTTCCCCGGTCCGGGCGTCTGGATTTACGATCCCGCTATCGGAATGTGGTATTACAGATTTGCCGCCGCTCCCGGTACAGCTCCCGGCTGTGTTTGCCTCTGTGTCGAGCGCATCCTGCCCGTCGAATTGGTTGGCTTTGACGCCATCGCCGGCGACCGTGAAGTCTCTCTGAACTGGTCCACCGCTTCGGAAACTAACAACGATCACTTCGACATTCTCCGTAACGGAACCGTCGTCGGACGCATCACCGCTGCGAACTCCGCTTCCGGAAGTTCCTACAACTGGACGGATTTCGGTCTGAACAATGGCCGCAGTTATGAGTACACTCTGATCTCCGTTGCGGTCAGCGGCGCTTCTGAAGAGCTTGCCACTGCCTCCGCGACGCCGAACGGCAGCAACGCCACCGTGTTGGAATACGCCCTGTACCAGAACTATCCGAATCCGTTCAATCCGGAAACGAACATCACCTTTGATCTGGTGGAGACGAGTAATGTCATGCTGACCGTTTACAATCCGATGGGACAAACAGTCGCAACCTTAGTTAGCGGTGAACTGTCCGCAGGACGCCACTCCGTCAGCTTCAGCGCTGCGGATCTGCCTTCCGGACTGTATTTCTACAGAATGGAAGCCGGTGAATTCAGCGCAGTCAGAAAAATGATCCTGATGAAGTAGTATCCGCGCTTAATAGCCTTGTTTCGAGCCGCCTCTTCCCCAGAGGCGGCTTGCTTTTACAGAAAACCCCGCAGGCTTTGCCTGCGGGGTTTTAATCTCATCCGAACATTACTAAGTATACACCGATAATTGCCAATCCAATTCCGATGATGCGCTGCGCCGTCATGCGCTCCTTCAGAAAGAGCCAGGCGAAGACAAAGACAAACACGTTGCTGGTCTGATTCAAGGCGGAAGCTTGGGAAGCCTGCGTGTATTTCATTCCGGCCAGCCAGACAATCATCGCCAGATAAGCACCCGTGAACGAACCACCCAACAGATAACCCCACCCCCGCTGGATCAATAACGACTTCAGAATCGGCACCCGGTTGCGATTCAGTGCGAGTATGACCAGCAGAGTTGCAATACCTCCGATTAGCCGAATCTCGGTCACCCACAGCAAAGAACTCACTTCGAGCAGCGGCTTCACAATCACGACGCCAATGGCATTCGAAGCCATTGCCAGCGCGCCCCACAGCACTCCCATCCATATCCTGCCGCGTGTCACGTGATCGGCGTGTTTCATGTGCGTGGCCTCGAACACAGCCATAATAATCAATAAGACTCCGGCGATCTGCCAGAGACTCAACACCTCTCCCAGCCAAATCATCGCCAAGCCGATCACCATCGGGCTGTACAGACAGTCCACGATAGATGACAGCGCCGCTCCCAACCGGTTCAGACTCATGAAGAACAGCGTGTCGGCGATGCCGATCCCTAAAGCGCCACTCAGCAGCATGATCCAGATATCTTTAGGTTGCGTGCTGGCCGCTTCCATGCCGTTGAACAAATAGATCGTCGGGACAAGTAACACTGCCGCCAGCACATTCTTGAACAGATTCAGTGCGACCGGATGCGCGGTCTCGCCGCTCTTCTTGAAGAGAATAACAGCAAACGCCCAGATAAGGGCTGTGCTGAGGGCGAAAATTTCGCCGAGGTGGGGGATGGAGTGCACGAGTAATGATGCGCTGATAAAGAATGTTTCATAATACTGACAACTTACTGAAAAGGCAAGGACCTCGCCATCAATCTTTTATTATTCACAGGACCGAAGTATCCAGATGGTCGGCCGTCAACATATTGATATGTAATGCTTGGCTCATTCACAATCCGTCCATCTCCGTCATTCATTAAGTTAAGCTTGCTTCTATCCTCTGCCGCAAGATAGAGAAACACACAAATATGCTCAAACCATTCGCAGAGTGTTTTGTTGAAATAACCTTTGCTGCGGCAACTTGAAGTGCCCTTCAAAGAACGAAAGGGCGTTTTTTCTATCTCCGTACCTGATAAAGAGCGAGGCATGATTCCTCGGAATTCGTCCAAACGTCTTCTGATCCTGAGTTATATTTCCGTAATCAAGTATTACTTTCCGTCGTGCTGCATTATTCATTAATCCACGCTATACCTTTGAATTATTTTCACCTGACTTTTCATGCATCGCTTTCATATGTTTGAACATTCGCCTGTGCAATATTCATCACACTCTAAAGCTCCGCTTCAACATGCAAGAGCTGCAAATACCATAGTAAGTCTATTGGACTGCCGCGCTTCTCAGCTTATATTGGATTCAAATTATGCGAACGATGAATCACAATATGGAGAAGAGAAGAACATGAAGAAGTTGATCGCGTTTTGTCTGTGTCTGACGCTGTTTGCCGTGTCAGCATTCGCCGGCGTTTCAGCCGATATCGCGCGTCTTGAAGCAGAGCTTACGGTGGCAACGACCCCTGCACAAGTAAAAATGATCAAAGCCGAACTTGATGGACTTTACCTGATTGAACCGCCTGCCATTCGTCGGAGTGCTCTCGACGACGCGCCCGCGAACGATCTCTGCGAGAATGCCATCGCCGTTGCCATCGGTTCCACGATCGCCGGATCCACATTGGAAGCGACCGCCGACAATGCCGGCTATTGCGGCACGAGCAATACCGCGCCCGGCGTCTGGTATTCGGTGATCGGAAATGGCGGTATCATGACTGCCTCAACCTGCAACGATGCCGACTACGACACAAAAATCAGTGTCTATACGGACGGCTGCGGCACGCTGACCTGCGTTGCCGGAAATGACGATGACCCCAATTGTTCAGGATGCACATCCTCGGCGAGCTGGCCATCGAATAGCGACTTTGAGTATCTCGTACTCGTGCATGGTTACAGCTCAAATGTGGGAAACTTCAATCTGACCATCAGCTCGGAAGATCCGCCGGAGCCTCCGGCTAATGATAACTGCGAGGACGCCATCGCTTTGGAAATTCCCTCGATAACTCAGGGAAATTCCGATAACGCGACTGCTGATGATGTCGAACAATGCGGCGGCTACATGACGGATATGCTTGGTGTCTGGTTTACCTTCGTCGGTAACGGCCATGAACTGGTTTTAACGACTTGCGACGCGGGGACGAGCTATGACACTCAAATTCAGGTCTATACGGGAGAATGCGGTGAATTAGTCTGCGTGGGCGGTGACGACGACGATCCGGACTGCTCATATAACGGCCTGCTGACAACATTAACCTTCTGCGCCGAATCCGGCGTTGTCTATCACGTTCTACTGAACGGCTATAGCGGTGCGACCGGCGACTATGTCCTGCATATCGAAGATACCGGCAACTCCTGTAATTGCATCGCGCCAGACGAGCTGCCGCTGACGATTTACGGCGATCTGCCCTTCTGTTCCTGTGTCTATGTTTGCGGCGATCAGCCCATGACCATTTGCCTCGGTCCGCTGGGA
>JAHIZR010000213.1 GCA_018814465.1 bacterium
GAGCCTGCAAAACGACATCCAGATAGGATACCCAAGTCTCGCGCGCTGAGCCGGAAACTGTTAACGTGAAACGAAGCAGATATTCATCCGGCACATAGGAAGGAATCTGGATTGTGAACGCATCATTCTGAGTCGATGTCGCCTCTGATGCAATTGTTCCAAAGGTCGCGCTGCCATCAAGAATGCTGACATAGGGATCCGTCAAAGCCAGGGCGGCTGTTACCGAATAAGCCGTCTCGGTTCCGACATTCAAGAGCGTGATATCCAGTGCGGTCGTTTGTCCGTAGGCTGCGGTAGCCGGCGAATGGCTGTCCAGCACAACATACGGACCCGAATTCGGAATCACATCAATCGAACCGAAATAGGGAATCCGGTTCTGACGGGTAATCACGATTTCCGCGGTGCCAACACTGCTCAACGGTGTAAAATTAAGAACAAGCTGACCAGAAGCATCAACCAAGCCGTAAGCCAACTGCTCGCCATTCATCGTCAGGCCCACGTAAGAATAAGGATTGGCATTTACTGTCATTGAGGTCGCGCCGATGAAAACCTGACTCGGATGCGTAACGGAATTTGCGCTGGGAACTCCGAAATAAGTGCTGAGTGATGGATCGCCCATCAATGAGTAGATTTCCCAGTAGTAGTTCGCACTGCCACCGCCCTGAACGACGGCCAGATTGCCGGCCATGATAAACCCGTACTGGCAAGTATACCATTCCGGGAACGACTCGCCGTGATCATGGAACATGCCGTCATAGGCACCCGGTCCCATCTCCTCATAGACAGGATTTGCAGAAACCTCTCCGGCCCCGACACCCCACCAGAAATCTTCGTTCCAATAGGTGCTGTTGGTTCCGCCGATGTAACCGATGGAACCCTTGTTTTCCGCGCGAAGCCACGCTTCGCCAAAACAAGTCTCTACCTGAAAGCTGTTTGTCAGGCAGCAGTTGCCGACAATGGTTCCATACTTATGAATATTGCTCAATCCATTGATGTCGGGAATCGTAAAGGTCGGATCACCCCAGGAGGTCGTGCTGCCGTGCGCGGTATAATTACAGTATCCGACTCCGTCACTGACATTCTGAATGATTTGCGCATCACTTGAACCGGATGCCGGATAGAGATAAGTATGCGACAGGATGCCGTGCGCGCTGTTGAAGTAATATGTCGTTCCGTAATTGATTTGACCGTTGCCATGTGTCGGACCAAATGTTCCATCCACACCCGCAATCATGACGACTTCTTCCAGATAACTGGGGTCGGGCATCGCATACTGCTCATACTCAAGCGTTTTATCAATCTGCGGCTGGAGCTGCGCCGTGCTGCGAGCGGAGAAGCGTCCGTAATACATCTCCGGCATATAGTCGCCCGTTAAATCCGCATAATCAACATCGGTGATATGCGATCCGGTATTGCCGGAAAACGCGGGAATCAGATTGTCGTCTCCCACGAACAGGACAAAGCTTGGTTTCGGATCGGCCGGTGTTCCGGCGCAACCGTTATAATAATTGTGAATATAGTTCTGGATGGATGTCGTAGATGTTCCGATGGCAGGCTCATCGGTGTAGCCGACAATCATATCGAAACCCTTCCGCTGCTTCCATTCGATGAAAGGAGCGAGCTGGGCTTCGAACATCGGATCGGAGATAATCATATAGCGAATCGGATAGCTTGTCAGATCGTCATCCAGCGAATTAATGGAGCGATAGTTCAAAACGCTCTGTCTGTAAACCGATTCAAAGTAAGGGGAGAAAGTGGAGCGGCGCAAGGCGTCCGAAGCAATCTGATCAGCGTTGTCATACTCCACATCCACTTCGATATTATTGAATACTTTTAATGCCGAGTTCACCGGGTCATAGGCAACCGGTTCAATCGTCAATTTAAAAAGCCGCATGCCGCGCAGGATGCCGAGCTCTTCGGTTTTAACCACCGGCTCGGTTGAACTGCGTGAAACCGAGTAGGCCGCGCGATCATAGATAAAGGCTACATCGGCAGGATTCTGATCCTTGCGAAGAGAAGGCTGCGCCGGAATAACCGGATACGATATTCCACGCGAAGTCAAGTCGATATTGTCTTCGATAAAGGAACGGACAGTGGTTCGGACTTCCGCTTTCAACGGCACTGAGATGATCTTGCGCAGGACAGGAAGTTCAGGTTCACCCAGATTCGTGGTATAGCTTAAACCCGGAATACTGATTTGCGTGAACATCCCCTCACTCGTCTGAACATCAAAGCTCTCAATCGTCGAGAACTCACAGCGAACCGCGAATCCTTGCTCACGATTATCGAGCATGCGAACGGCGTCGCTGGAAGCGGTTAAGTTGATGGTGGTCGCGGTCGCGGTGCTGATGAGCAGCGCAAGTAAGCCGCAGCTTGTCAATAATCTCAAAAATCGATGCAAAGCTGCCATTTGATACCTCACAATTTGCGTCTATACAGGTGAATCCCTTGCATCGGATGAATCCTCAGCGCGAGGGCATCATCTCGATCCAATCAGGGGCATTTTCTACTTAGCTTACAATATACGAATGATAGGCAGAGAATGCAAAGGTGCTAACTTATTGGGGGAAATACTTTCTAAAATCCAGCAGTATTGACCCGGAAAAACATGGATTTATGATGCAGGTTTAATATGACCGGAGAGGGACGATATACAATTAAGAATCGGAGGCGATTAGAAAGGAAGAGGAGACACAGCGCGAATAACCAAGCGGATTCAGGAAGGATAAGAAACAAGGAACATAACGAACCCAGCAACCATAGTGAGGTCAAGGCTGGGTGTTGCAGGCAAACCTGTGGTCTAACAGCCTAAAATTCGTATTCGATTCCAATGACAGGAAGAATGCCCCATTGATAAGACGTACGCTGCCTGTTTTCAACGATACTCCAAGTATATTCGGCGATATTCTTGCGATTGTATACATTCCATATGTTGAGGTAACATATTACATCCGACGAATGAAAGTGGAATCTGCGATCCACTCGCAGATTAAGCGAATGATAGTCGGGAAGCCGCTCTTTGTTGACACGGTTAGCATCCCGAATCCCCTCTCCAGCCGCCAATGACGCAGTTTGATCGAACGGCGTATAGGGTGCGCCGCCAGCATAGACCCAGCGCACACTGTATTCCCAACTGCGGCTTGGTTTGTAGCCGCCTTCGATTGTAAACATCCAGCGGTTATCATAGGAACGGTCACGCCAGATTTCATCGTAACCCTTGTACCGAGTGCGGAAGATTGATCCGCTGACCACTCCAAACAACCGCTCAACAAGTTTCTTTTGCACCATCACTTCCACACCTCGTGTCCATGCTTTACCAGAATCCACGAGTCGAGTGTGTCCGCCGCCGGATTTCGCAAACTGGTCTATCACAAAGAAAGGCGGCTGATCAGGATCCAAAGGCATGCGGCTGTACTCTTTAGCATATGCCTCGCATGTTAAACGAGTATTCATGGAGAGCAAACGGCTGAAGCCCAGGATGTAGTGATCCGCGAGTGGATCTTTCAAATCCTTAAACTTGTCATTCTGCGATAGAACGACCAGCGGTAAACGCTGATAGTAGCGGCCATATGCAGCGTTCAGAGTCGTTCGCTCGTCCATGATATACGAGAGCTGGACTCGCGGCGAGATCGTTCCCCGATTCGTCAGATCGCTGTAATCCGCGCGGACTCCCGTGTTGGTTATGAATCGCGGCAGCCACTCTTTCCGCAGACTGGCATGCCCCCCGAATGAGCCTGCTTGGATATCCCGACTTACGTTGATCGCAGGAATTTGGTTTCCGAGAAGGTCGAGATTTGAAGCCCAGAAGTTTCCAAGTTCCGCATCCTGAAGGACCGCGTCAACACCAAGATCAAGCGCGCTGCGTATGCCAAGCAATAGATGATGATCGCTGCGCAACACGAACTGCTGCTCAGTCGTATACTCTGAACTCTCTACCATGTCTGTCGTCGTCTTTGACCATTTACTATCCCACGCAGTGATATTATGGGAAAAAGTCGTCTGGGAATAACCGTGCGATCCCCACAAGCATTGCCAACCAAGTCCGAAAGTATTCACATCCCAATTGCCGCGACCATAGTAGCCTTCTTTGTTTTCAATTGCTTTCTCTCTATCAATCCTGCTAACATCAAATCCGGCGATATCGAGCATCGTCAGCTTGTGGCGGTTGGAAAGATCATAACTGACTTTTGTCTGAAAATCAGTGTAAAAGGGGGTGGTGCTGGCTTCCACCTCAAACAAATCTATCAGAAGATCGAAATAGCTTCTGTGCGCGGAAAACATCCATGAACCTTTGCCTCCCGCGAGCGGACCTTCCACGCCGCCACCCGCTCCAGCCATACTCATATCTAACTGACCGGTAAACTCATGACGGTTGCCTTCGCGGAGTGAAATCTCTGTAACTGAAGACATCTTGTCTCCGAAGCGCGCTGGGAATCCGCCCGGCATGAATTTTACATCTTCGATAAAATCCACATTAATCAGCCCCATGGCACCGCTGGACGCGCCTTGCGAGGGAAAGTGATTGATGTTGGGAACAGGCACTCCATCCACATAGAACGCGTTTTCCAAAGTACTGCCGCCGCGCACGATAAGCGCCGTTTCGACATCATTGACTTTAGCTACGCTGGGGAGCGCCATGATAATGCGGCTGATATCTCCCGCACTGTTGGGGTGGCGGCGGAGTTCCTCATAGGACATCGTAGCCGCAGCAACAGGTTCTAATTCCACGTTCGCGAAGCAGTTCGCTTTGATGCTGACTTCGCCCGCTTCAAGGGAAGTGACGGTCATGGGAATGTCGAGCGTTGTGGTACGCCCCGGCTTGATGATCACATCAGCAAGAATCAACGGTTTGTATCCAAGATAGGAGCACTGAACCGAATAGCTGCCGACAGCAATGTCGGGAATAAGATACTTTCCGTACTCATCGGCGCTCACTCCCAATAAAGTCCCGACAATCATGATATTCGCGTAGGGCAATGGAGATTTTGACTCTCCATCGAATACTGTTCCATGAAGTGAGCCTGCCTGAGGACCGGAGCCCAATGCGGTCGGATTCAGGAAAGAAGTAAAAAACAGAATAATGGCGAAGTACCGGATGCCGTTCATGATGACTTGCGATTCCTTTCATTGATATTTGCATCAGCACGCAGTCTGTTCAGTGAGCGCTCAGCCCACTCGACGAATCCCTTGTTCACGATTTCACCGCGATCGAGTGTAATCAGCATATAAGGCAAATGGGGGGAGTTTTTATAGGCTGTTTCGACTGTTTTGCGAATCTCTTCAAAATGCATTAGCTTCCTGCGAGCGATTCTCAATGTCTTTTCCAAATGACTCCGCAGCGTTTCCTTTGATGCCAGATGACCAAAGAAGAGCCGCAGCAGCAGTTCACTCCGAAAGAGATCTTCCTCCGGCTCCGCCTTCATCCATTCCCCAAGAAGCTGCCTACCCGACTCGGTGATTGTGTAGACTTTGCGGGGCGGCCGAGTGCCGTGTTGTTCCTCGTGGACGGTAACTAATCCTTCCTCCAGCATTTCGTGAAGGAGAGGATATATCTGCCCGAAGCTGCCATACCAGAATTGACCCACGTACTGTTCCGTTCGCTTCTTCAGGTCATATCCTGATAAAGATTCAGCACTTAGCCAGCCCAAGAGGGCAAAGATAGTTTTGCTTTGTTTCATTATATCTTCCAGATATATATTGGGGCAATATAATAACACTTTGTTCGAGAGTCAAGCAAAAGGCTCATCCCTCGCAAGGATGAGCCTTTTCTTCCCAGGTGTCCTCGCGGACTATTTAATCAGCAGAGCTTTCTGAATTGCTCGAAACTCCGCTGTCTGCATTACTACGAAATAGACTCCCGTCGCGCAATCGGGACAACTCCAGTTCAGCGAATGACTGCCAGCTTCAATCGAACCGGCAACTAACGTTTCAGTTGTCCTGCCCAGCACATCATGAACAGTTAAGGAGACTTCGGATCGAATCGGCAGACTGAACGAAATCGTAGTCGTGGCATTGAAGGGATTGGGGTGATTGGCGTACAGAGCAAATTCTTTCGGAAGATCATTCCCGACACTTGGGGTTTCCGTAAGAATATCATCATTGGGGATGATCGGTTTGATCAGTTTTGCCGCGCTTGATGGCTCCTCTTCCGGGATGATCAGATCATTTCTCCAAAGCATGATACCGTTTTGTCCCGCTCCGACGATATCGATATCTCCGTCGTCATCGAAATCCACAACCTCAAGCGCGCGCGCCTGTGTGAAATCATCCACGATAATATTCCGGCGGAAATGACCGTTGCCTGTATTTCTCCACCAAGATATTTCGTCAGCATACGTGTCCGCGATCACGAAATCCATGAATCCGTCCATATTGATATCGGCGGCTTCGATATCGAACGGATACTGCATCCCCGCAGTGATAGTATGCTCCGTGTGTTCTTCGCCCCTGATATTTTCATACCACAAGAGGTCGCCGCTTGTTGTCGCACACAAGAGGTCTTGATCCTCATCCTGATCCAAATCCGCGATATCGAATGCATTCAGATGGATGCCACTCAGGATTTCGTGTTCAGTATAGCTGCCTTCTGAATCGCCATCCCACCAATAAACTTTGCCTGATTCCCGTGAAGTACCCACGATATCCATCGGATCGCCATTAATATATGCTGTTGTCAAGTGATCAACGTTGCACTCACTCTGGCTGATAGTATGCGGCGTCCATGTGTACTCCTCAATTAAATCGGCTTCCCAATAGGTCACATTGCCCTCGACTGAGGACGAAAATATCGAGAAAGACGTGTCACTCGCGATAACAACATCAAATTTATTGTTGGCTTCGTTCTCGAACAAATACGTCATGAACGTCCATTCTCCAAAATGCCGATAGAGCCTGATTTTGTTATCGAAACGACCCGTGGCAACGATATCCAGTATCGTCGAGCTGTAGATTAATCCGATATCAACCGCCGCCGCCCCATCGAGACTGTCATCAATGAGGCGTTCGAGGAAAGTTCCGTCGCCCAGATTATCAAAGACGACTACCTTATCGGCAAACATATCCACCGCCGCCACATCCATTTGCCCGTCAGAATCAATATCACCTACTGCGATATCTACTGCTCCGGTTATGTCCTCGCTTATCACGATTGGATCAAAGGGAACAGATACTGCTTCAGGCATCTGTGCCTCACCGATTTTCACCAGCCAGAAATCATATTCTCCCGCTCCGAAGGAATTCGTATACCCTGCTAACAGATAATCCGTATCGGAAAGCTGACAAATTGATCTGCAGTTATCGAAACCGATGCCTCCGTAGATACGACTCCATAAACTGTCTCCGTCGGCATTAATCTTCACAATCCAGAAGTCCGTACTGTCAGGATCCAGAATATCCGTCGAACCGCCTAAAATGTATCCGCCATCAGACGTCTGTTGAACCGCGAAACACTTCTCCTGACTCGCTGTGCCATAGGTTCTCGTCCAAAGTGTGTCGCCATTCGCATTTGTCTTGACCAAATAAAAGTCAGAAAATCCAGCTCCGAAAGACTGCGTATATCCTGCCAGCAAGAAACCATTATCGTTTGTTTGTATAACTGATTCACAGTAGTCGAAATAGGTTCCTCCATAGGTGTGGCTCCATAAACTATCGCCGCTCGCATTTACTTTCAACAACCAGAAATCGTTCTGCCCCGAACCGTAAGTGGATGTCTCACCGGCCAGGATATATCCCCCGTCGCCGGTCTGCGTCACAAATTTGCACTTCTCGTTGTAGCTCCCGCCATAAGTTCTGCTCCAGATACTATCCCCGTTGGCATTCGCTTTGATCAGCCAGATATCAACCCAACCGGCGCCAAAAGAATAGGTATCGCCAGCAAAGATATAGCTGCCGTCGGCCAATTGCTGAGCGGATGTGCAAAAATCCATCCCGCTGCCACCATAGGTCCGACTCCAGAGACTGTCACCGTTCGCATTCGTTTTCAAAATCCAGAAGTCGTGCACACCGGCTCCATAAGAACGGGTGTGGCCGATCAGCAGATAACCACCATCCGCCGTCAGCAGAAGCGACGAAAGATATTCTGTATTACCGCCGCCATAGTTTCGGCTCCAGAGGCTATCGCCGTTTTCATCAATCTTAACGAGCCAGAAATCCGAGAATAAGTTCGAGCCATGAGTGTGCGATCGTGTGTTTCCGCCCAGCACATATTCGCCGTCTGCCGTTTGCCGCAGGGAGAAACAAATATCTTCTTCTGCTCCTCCGTAGGTGCGGCTCCAAAGACTGTCGACCTGCGCGGATAACATCAGTGGAATTAAAACTGCAATGATTACTGTAAATCTCATGAAGTAATCCCTGTTAAAGTGAGTCAGATTGCTGTGCAAAAGCATGCCGTAAGCTTCAGCTACATTGCTTTAATTCTTTCGATCTCTTTCTTTGACAAACCAAGATGCTCAGCCAGCAGGCTATCGATATTATCTCCACAGGTTGCGATTGCCTGTTCTTCCTGAGCCAGCGCCACTTCACGCGTCATTTGACCTGACCTGATCATATTGCAATAGCCGATACAATCCATGGTGCAGCCCAGCAGCTTCACATAGCAATAATTGACAATCTCGTGCAGCCGGCAGTCGGATCGCCATGATGAAATATGACCTTCCGGTTTTCTCCAACCCAGTTTATTCATGATCGTATCTTTGATCTTCTCGCGATCCCAGACAATGTAATCAAAGACACTGATCTCACGAATGTTCGGATTTTTCAGTACAGGCATGCTTCGCGAAAAAGTCGGATTGCCCGGTACAGCAAATTCCATCCGCTGCTGCAAGGCGCGAATTTCAGTCAGATAAAGATGCGGATTCACAAGCTTCCAATAGCGCGACCTGACCTTGGATTCCACCATCAGATCACGCATGTCCTTCGTGGATTCCGCACTTGAAGACCCCCACAGAATCAAAGGAATCTGGAGCTTTTCCGCCGTCATATATACCACGCCCTGATATCCATAAGCACACTGCCTGCAAAAAGACCCGGCCAAGGTACGCAGCCCCATAGGAATTCCGGCTCGCACATTGCTGCGCACGAACTTCGTGGCAATATCATGCTTCGACCGAACCACCATCAGATCGACATCAAGTATTCGACAGGCGCCTGCAATATTCTTTACCGCTTGCGGATTGGCAAATTCATTATCGAAGTTCACCGCCAGAGGATTCAGACCATACACCTCTTTCGCCAGATGGAGTACATAAGTGCTGTCACGCCC
>JAHIZR010000214.1 GCA_018814465.1 bacterium
ATCGCTCCGGCTTCCGTGCCCATGCTGGAGAGCGTGATGCGCTGCGGCAGATCGAGCGAATCGATCAGATCGCCGTAAAGTTCCACGACTTTACCCAGCGCGCCCGACGCTCCGAAGAATTTCATCACGGCCAGTGTCAGATCCTTCGCCGACGCGGGATGCACGATCTTGCCGGTGACTTTCAGCCGAATCGTTTCCGGCACTTCGAACCAAGTCTTGCCGGTACGGAAGGTGAAGGCGATATCCGTATCGCCCATCCCCTGTCCGAGCGCGCCGATCGCTCCCAGAATGTTCAGGTGGCTGTCCGTGCCGACCACGGTTTTGCCGGGCAGCGCGATGCCTTCTTCGATCACGACATGACTGCCGATACCGGCATCGACATCGTAAACCTTGATATCCTGCGCGCGGGCGAATTCGCGGCACTTATGCTGGTTGGTCGCGTAGCCGATGGTGTTCGCGGGCGCGTTGCAGTCGAAAGTAAAGAACGTTTTCGCTTCATCCGCGACCTTCTCGCCCGGATAAACACTCTCGATATTCTGCACGACACTCGCGCCGCCGAAATCGCGCGCGCTGCGCACATCAATTTCGATCAGCGCGGTATCCCCGGCTTTGACATCGGTCCCGGACTTGGCGGAGAGAATTTTTTCTACTATTGTTTTTCCCATAGGATTCCTGTTTTCTGCATTGTCATTCTGGACACCAACCAAGTCTTCGCAGGTTGGGCGTCCAGAATCTCTTTAGCTTACAAATTCCGCGCGACCGCTTCGGCCATTTCCATCGTCGTGTTCTTGCCGCCCATATCGTAGGTGCGCACTTTGCCGTCCGCGATCACCTTAGCGCAGGCTTCTTCTAACTTCTTTCCCATCGGGACCTCGCCGAGCCAGTCGAGCATCATCTTCGCCGTCAGCAGCATCGCCATCGGATTAACTTTATACAGACCGGCGTACTTCGGTGCGCTGCCGTGCGTCGGTTCAAAGACAGCGTACTTGTCGCCGATATTTCCGGAGCAGGCGAAACCGAGTCCACCGACGAGCTGTGCCGCGAGATCGGAAATGATATCACCGAACATATTCTCCGCCACCATGATATCATAGTCCGCCGGATTCTTCACCAGCCACATGCACTGCGCGTCGATATTGGTTTCCCAGAATTTGATCTCGGGATAGTCTTTCGCGATTTCACGGGCGACGCGCGTCATCAGGCCGCCGGTCTCGCGCAGCACATTCGGCTTCTCGACCAGCGTGACGGATTTGCGATTGTATTTCTTCGCGTACTCGAACGCGCCCTTGACGATGTTAAAGCAGCCGGTCTTGGTCATGATGCGCGTCGAGATCGCCATTTCATCTAGCGGCACATTCTTGAACTTCTTGAATTTCGGATGCGTGGCGAACGCATCGGCGATATTCTGCGGCACCGGATGCCACTCCACTCCGCCGTACATGCCTTCGGTATTTTCACGGAAGACGATCAGGTCGATGCCCTCTTTATAGTTCAGGGGATTGCCGGGATAAGCCTTACAGGGGCGGATATTCGAGCGCAGATTGAATTCCTGACGCAGCTTCACGATCGGGCTGAAATACTCAAAGCCCTTGCCATGCAGCGCAGGATCAAGTTCCTTGGCGGCTTCACCCTTCGGTTTCGAGGTAATCGCTCCGAACAACGCGCAGTCGGTTTTGTGCAGTATCTCCTTCGTGCGTTCCGGCAGCGCTTCGCCTTCGTTCTTCCAGAATTCCCAACCGATGTCACCGTGGATATATTCCGCGTCCAGCTTCATCGCGTCCAAAACAAGCCGCGTGGCTTCCATTACATCATTGCCGACACCGTCACCGGGCAGCCAGGCGATCTTGTACTTTGCCATACTCGTCGCTCCTCAGTCTTTTTTTATTTCGTTTCGATTTGATATTTTGTCTTTAATTCCACCACCGGGGACGGTGGTGGCTAGTATGATCGAGAGAAAACTCTATACTCGGTAACATGCTCCCGCGTGTTGCTCCTTATCTCCCTCCAAGCTTGGCTTGGGGGGATTAAGGGGGGTCCTTCTATTGATTCAACGCCGCGATCTTCTTCTTTGTATACTCCGTCAAGCCGCCGCAATCCAGAATTTCCGCGACCTGCGGAGCGAGTGCGGGATATTTGAACTCCTTGCCCTTCGCGCGAATAATTCCGTTGTCGCGATCAATCTCCATCTCATCCCCCATCGCCACGGCGTCCACCGCTTCCTTGCAGGTGATGACCAGCAATCCCGCGTTGATCGCGTTGCGGAAAAAAATGCGCGCAAAGCTCTTGGCGACAATTGCCTGCGCTCCAGCTTCGCGAATCGAGATGGGAGCTTGTTCACGCGACGAGCCGCAGCCGAAGTTTTCTCCGCCGACGACCACATCACCCGGCTTCACTTCTTTGACGAAATTCGGATCGAGATCTTCCAAAGCATACTTCGCCATCTCCTTCGGATCGGAAACGGTGTAGGTATATTTGCCGGGGAAGATCACATCGGTATTGACATCATCTCCGTATTTCCAGACTTTACCTTTTTTCATTACTTGCCTCCTTTCAGGAATTCACGCGGATCGGTGATGCGACCCGTGATCGCGCTCGCCGCGATGGTCGCCGGACTGCCCAAGAAAACTTCCGCCTCCTTGCAGCCCATACGGCCCTTGAAATTCCGATTCGCCGTCGACAGACATTTCTCACCGGGTGCCAGCACACCGCCGTGATTACCCATGCACGGACCGCAGCCGGGATTCATGATCACCGCTCCGGCTTCAGACAGCGTCTCAAAATAGCCGGCTTTCATCGCCGCGCGAAAGACTTCATGACTCGCCGCATAGACAACCATGCGCGTGCCTTCAGCAATTTTCTTACCCTTCAGGATTTTCGCGGCAATGGCGATGTCTTCCAGACGGCCGTTCGTGCAGGTTCCCAGCATGAACTGATCAATCCGAATATCTTCTAAGCTATCTGCATCCTTCACATTGTCCACATTATGCGGACAAGCCACCACCGGCTTCATCATCGTCAGGTCGTAACGATATTCCGCCGCGTAATCACAGTCGCAGTCGGATTCGATCTCTTCGTACTCGAAGACACCGGCCTTCGACAACCAATCACGGGTTTTATCATCGGCATAGCAGTAACCGTTTTTGGCTCCCGCTTCCGCCATCAGATTGCAGAGCGTCATGCGGTCGCCGATGGAGCTGGCTTCGATCCCGTCTCCGGCAAATTCCACCGCGCGATACAGTCCGCCGTCCGCGCCGATATCGCCGATCAGTTTGAGCGCCAAGTCTTTCGCTGAAACGGCTTCAGTAAAAAATCCATCCACCACAACGCGCATCGTTTCCGGTACACGCAGCCACAGCGAACCGAGCGCCCAGATCGATGCGGCTTCGGTGCGTCCTATACCTGCGGCAAAAGCTCCGAAACCGCCGTGCGTGGTCGTGTGCGAATCGCTTCCCAGCACTACGGTTCCCGGCACAACATGTCCCTTCTCAGGCAGCACCTGATGACAGATTCCCGCATTGATATCGTAGAAGTTCGGAATTCCGTATTCCTTCACGAACTCGCGGATGATCTTATGATTCAGCGCATGCTTTTCACTGGCGGCGGGGATGCAGTGATCCAGAATGAAAACCAGCCGCTCAGGATATTTAACTTTGGTCGCGCCCATCTTTTTGAAAGTGCCTGAAATCGCCGCTGAGTTATCATGGGACATGATAATATCCGGTTCGATCTCAACGATCTCACCCGGCACGACTTCTGCTTTCCCGGCTTTGCGCGCAAGAATTTTCTCGGAAAACGTTTTACCCACG
>JAHIZR010000215.1 GCA_018814465.1 bacterium
CAGCGTCTTGGCGTCGATGCCGAGTTCCTTGTTAAGGATGAGGGTATGCAGAATGGTGACGCCGAGATTGCGCGAGGCTTCTGTAAGTCCGGCCAACTCTTCCAGGTCGGCCATGATATTGATGTCTTTCAATTGCAGGACATAAAAGGGGTCGCCGGTGCCGACAGCCTTGAGTCCGAAGACCTGATCGTTACGCACGGCGTCCATCTTGGCAAACACCGCTTCGGCTGACGACATCGGCGTGACTTCAAAGTGTCCCATCAGCGACGCGATCAGGCGCGGTCCGGAGAACTTCTCGACATTCTTGATCAAACGGTGCGTCGGGAAAATGACCAAACCGGGATCTTCCATCGGAAAGAGTCCCATCATGCGATGATCGAAACCCTGCATGCCGCCGGATTTCCAGCCCGCTTTCAGGCAGTCGTTCTTGAAATTAACGGCGGTTTCGTAGCGATGGTGGCCGTCGGCGATAAAGAGATCGCAGGGCTGCAGCAGCGCTTCAAGTTTATCGATGGCATCCAGATCGCGCAGCGCCCAGACCCGATGAATTTCACCGAAATCGTCTTTGCATTCCATCAGCGGCTGCTGAGACTCGGCGACTTCATCCATCAGCTTGACGGTTTCCTGCTTGGGATCGGAATAGAGCATGAAAATCAGCTCGTCATTGGTCTCCAGCGCATGCAGCAGGCGCAGGCGGTCGGCTTTCGGTCCGGCGAGGGTGCGTTCATGCGCGCGGACTTTGTCTTCTTCCAGTTCAACCGAGGCGATAAAGCCCTTGCGGGTAATGGTTTCGTCGCCGCGCTTGAAGGTCTGGTAATAGATATAATAAGCGGGCTGGTCATCCCGTTTCAGGATACCTTTTTCTTTCCACTCACGGAAGGTCTGCGCGGCTTCCGGATAGGGCGTCTCAGGATTTGCGAAGGCTTCCGCTGAACGGATAATACGGCAGGCATTAAAGGAATTGCGGGCGTAGTATTTCTCCTGCAAGTCCTTGCCGATCTTATCGTAAGGCTGCGTGACGAGGTTGTCGAGTTTTCCTGCCTTGTCGGTGTTGTAGCGGAGTGCGGCAAAGGGCGCAATGCGAGCCATCTTGAATTATCCTTTGTGAGTTCCAGAAGTTCAGTATTTTGTTGGAAGATAATCAAATCAGGCACAAGAATCAAGCACTTCTCGGTTGACTAAGTCACTAAAATTGGTTATCTTATTAGGTTTAGAGGACTATTTTTCACAAACTCACAAAATGCCCAACCGTCACCGCGAAGACCTCGTATACCTCTCCGAATTCCTGGGGAAGCCTGCCCGTAGCCGCCGCTTGGGGACTGCGATGGGTCGCGTATGGGATGTCGTCGCCACGCTGACGGAGCTTTATCCCCAACTGCGGGGACTTGTTCTGCGGCATCGGGGAGCGTTGGTCTTGTACCCGGCCAATCCCGACGAATACTACGGCTTGCTGGACACCGGTCACCTGACGGTCAATGAGCAGTTACTCGAGCCGCTGGAATACGGCGCGGATGATTTTTCTGTGCGCGAAATGCTGTGGGACAAGCAGATCGTGGATGTGGATGGGGCCAAGGTGGTGCGCGTCAACGATGTGCAGTTCCTCATCGGCAAGAAGCAGTGGATTGTGCATGTGGATGTGGGGTCCTCCGGCTTGCTGCGGCGGCTGGGCTTTGAACCGGCGGTGCGGCAGGTGGCTAAAGCCATCCGGCGACCGCTGAAAGACGATCTGATTTCCTGGAAGTTCGTACAGCCGGTGGCGGGACGCTCCGACGGCGGTCCGATTCGGCTGACGGTGGCGGCGGAAGGTCTGGGAGACTTGCATCCCGGCGAATTCGCGGACATTCTGGAAGACCTGGACAGCGAACAGCGGCAGGTGATGATCGCGGCGGTGGATGCGGAAACGGCGGCGGAAGCGCTGGAAGAAACCGATGAAGAGGTGCAGCGCTCGATTTTGTCCGCGATGGACCCCGACAAGGCGGCGGATATTCTGGAGGAGATGGAGCCGTCGCAGGCGGCGGACTTGCTGGCCAGTCTGGATATGCAGTCCTCGCAGGAGATTATCGAAGAGATCGAGCACGAAGAGAAGCAGGAACTCACCGAGCTCATGGCCTACGAGGAGGACACGGCGGGCTCCCTGATGACCACGGATTTCATCGAAATCAGCGCGAACGCGACGGTGGGCGAGGCGATGGACACGATGCGTGCCAATGCCGAAGAGATCGAATCGTTCTATTATCTGTATGTGCATGATGAGGACGGCAAACTGATCGGCGTCCTGTCCCTGCGGCATCTCTTGCAGCGTGATCCGGCGCTCAAGGTGGGAAATATTTTGCAGTCGCGCCTTGTGGCCCTCAAGCTGGACACGCCCTTGCATGAAATCGCCGAACTGTTCCTGCGCTATAATTTCCTCTTCATGCCGGTCATTGACGAGGACGGCATCCAGAAAGGCGTCGTCGGCTTCAAAGACTCCATTGACGAACTGCTGCCCACGATCTACAAGGCGTGGAAGGCGGATTAAGGAGAGTTTAATAATGATAACGCAACTCGATATTCTCAATTTCAAAGCTCATAGAGCGGTTAGAATTCCGCTCTCCAATTATCAGCTTTTCGTTGGTCCAAATGGCACTGGGAAGAGCACAGCCTTTGACGCAATACTCTTTGTACATAACGCTTTAAACGAAAGCATTGAGTATGCGCTTGATAAGACTAATGCTGAATCCTTGATCGAACTTACTCATTGTGGTCGAGGTGATAGTATTGGTTTCTCGTTTGCGCTCCAAAAAGAGGGGTGGCCTGCCCTCAGGTACACAACTCTCTTCCGTCAAGATCCTATAGAAGGTGTAGTTGTCGACGCTGAATCGGTTGCCGCGTTGGTTCAAGGTAAGGATATTAGTATTCCCGGAGCGACTCCTGATACGCAATTGTCGTTTGAGCTTTTCGAGAGAACAGACGAATTTGAAGAATTGCGTCATCTCAAGTCACACGCAACACGCAATAGTGAAGCTTGGAAGCGAATTGTCTATCGTACCACGACAGGGGCTGACACATATAAGAGAATATATGACGACGCTTCTGCACAGGATTCGTACGCAATTCAAACCAACCTTGCCGGGCCAAAGCAATTCACATTGAAATTTCTACCATTTTCTCCTGGTTTTGAATATGCCAATTGGATCAAAGAATACTTGCTTAAAGCTCCGAGTAGAATTCAACTCGACATAGAATCAATCCGCCTTTCGGGGGCTCCCGGCAAATCAGGCTCAAGCCTATCAGACAACGGGGATAATTTTGCAAATGTGGTAGCTACGTTCGAGAGTACCTCAAAGGATAGTTATCGGAATTGGATAAGGCACATCAACGAATACTTCCCTGAAATTTCAGGGATTCAAGTTGAAGTCAAACCTGAAGATAAGCGAAGAGTTTTTTATGTCGTTACGCGAGAAGGAACAAAAGTTCCGCACTATTTGCTTTCAGATGGCACACTGCGCTTTATGGCTCTCACATTGCTTGCCTATCACGAAAATGGTTCACGTTTTCTCATGATCGAAGAACCCGAGAACGGATTGCATCCAACTGCAATTGAGGGCGTGCTCGAACCATTTAAGAGTGTCGACCCAAAGCAACAAGTAGCATTCGCATCACATTCACCTGTTGTTTTGGCAAATTTTGGACTTGATGATGTTCTAGTTTTTAGAAAGTCCAAGGATGGAACGGCAGTAGTAAAAGCTATAGATCATCCAAAGATCAAAGGATGGCAAGAAGAAGTTGATCGCGTGACGTTGCTTGCCTCTGGGATCTTGTAATGGCAGATTTACTAGTTATAGTTCCAGACTTACCGATAAAGGATACCATTGAAGCAATCCACATATCGCATGCGATGCTTGGCATCGGTCAATTTGTGTATAATGTGTATCGTGATCCGGGGCATGATTCTGCGGTCTATAGCCACGCGCATGAACTAGCCAGAGCGGAAAGGTCTGGCGAAACCTATGCTCTTGCTATCATGGACTACCATGGAACGAACTGCAAGCTAAGTATAATCGACTGCCAAAAAAAGGTTTCACAAAATCTAGCACGGGTCAGCTTTGGTGATGGAAATACTGCTTGCATAGCAATAGACCCAGAGTTTGAGAGATGGGCATTATTTGACAGAGATGAATTAGCACGAGTTCTCAACGTGAGCCTCATTGAACTAAATATGTACATTGATGAAGCACGCGCTAAGCATCCACATGATTTGGAAAAGCAGGTCAAACTCATACTCTACCAGAGAAATCGAGCTAAATCTTCGAAACTGGAGGCAAGAGATATTCCACGTCTCGTTGACCTCAGAAAATGGCTTCCTGATCCTCAATTTGCCGAATTAGTAAATACACTTCAAAATTGGTTTCCTTTGAGGTTAAAATAAACCATACCGCATCTTGATACTGTAGAAATTACTGCGGGGGATAGCGGAATAGCAATAAAAATAGAAAGCATAAATGTTAGCAGAATTATTGGAAATTAAACCAAGGACAGCAAATACATCATCCATGACCTTTGA
>JAHIZR010000216.1 GCA_018814465.1 bacterium
CCACCGAATGATCGGCCGCGCTTCGCTGAATCGCCGCGACAACAATCTCCTTCGCTTCTTTATTCACCTGCCGCCGCGCTTCGTCCCGCATCTCCTTGATCATCTCGGCACAGTCATCGCGCGCCTGATCAAGCAGCGCTTCCTTCAATTGGGCGACCGCCTGATCCTTCGACAGATTGGCAATTCGCTCCAACTGCTCCTGAGATTCCCGAACCTGCCGCGTCAGCAGTTCTTGCTTCTCATCAATCGCTTTTTGCTTCTGCTGATTGGCATTGATCAGCTTCTCCGCCTCTTTCCTCCGCTTGTCCACTTCCTCCTTCGAGGTTTTCAAATGCGCGTCACGGTCTTTCAGCGACCGCTCCTGCCGGGCGATTTCGTCTTTCTTCTCGCGAATCTCGTTTTCCAGCGAAGTCCGCAGTCTGAGCTGCTCGTCCCGCAGTTCAAGCATCTTCTCCTTGAACATGGTCTCGGCTTCTTTTTGCGCATCGGCAACGATCCGATCTCCATCCTGCCTTGCCGCCGCAAGCTTGGCCTTGATCTGCAGGCGGCCGGTTACGAATCCGATCACAAAAAAGACAATAGCCGAGCCGGCGCCCACTGCCACCGGTATCAGTATCGAGTTGTCCATTTATTCATTGCTCCACATAGGGGTAAAAAAACAACCCTGCTGGAAGGTGTGTGTACCAAGAACCGGCACTACACAGTGGGAATCCTCCTAACCGGTTCTTGCTTCCACGGTCCGATTTCTCGGAATCCGCGCCAGGCGCGGCTGCGGCCTGCAATAGACGGCAGAGACGAACTCCCTATTCATGACATAAGGTTCTTGGATCATGACCTTGCCAAAGCAGGGATGCTTTATATCTGATTATGTTTATCTGAATTCTCTGTTAAGAAAAATCCTCCATTGATGGTCAGGGGACTATCTGCAGCAGCCTAAGAATCGGACAATCCTTGATCTAAACAGTCCGAAAACTCCTTGGTTCTGCGTTCTATCTCGCCAAGCATTTCCTCGTTTTGCCGTTTCATATCCAGCAACTCATGAGTCAGATTGAGTGCCGTCAATATTGCAACTTTCGATAAGGGTCTCGTCGGTTCTGCGGCGTGAACCGCATTCATTCGTTCATTCAAATAGGAAGCCACTTCGCGAATATACTCTTCGTCGGCATCAGCACGGATTGGATATTCCTGTCCCAATATGCTTACCCGAACAGCATTCTCCCGATCATCAACAGAAAGTGGATCTTTCGATACGGTCATTAGTTTGATTGCTCACTAAGAGCTTAAACCGATTCTATCTTTTCTAATAAAGCGGTGATCTTGCTGCGAATCAGGGCTTCCTGCTCTTTATCCCGCTGATTTGACTTCATCGAATCGCGCTCCTCCCGGGTTTCCTCAAGCTCGCGCGATATCTGAGTGTATCTTGACTGCAGGTCGTTGTAGCGCTCCTGCAACTCTCCTTTCTCTTCCTTAAGAGCCTCTACCTTCTGGAGAATCTTCCCGATCTTCTGCTCCAGTATCTCAAAGGATTCTAAGTCCATGTAGTCTGTTTCCTAATCTATGATTTATGTCAAATATTCACTCGACGCTGTGGTGTCAAGTGCCTTATTTCTCTATTTTCTTCGCCGAGCCGGTATCGCTTCCGCTTTCATACCTCATCCCTCTGCCCTCATCCCTCAACGCAGCTGCGCGCCCTGTTCCTGCTCGAGAGCTTTGACGATTGAAGCCATCCAGACGTCGACTTCCTCCGCGCCCAGACTGCGCTCGGGATGCGAGAACTCTACCCGAAAAGCCAGCGACTTCTTGTTCTCGCCTAACTTCTTTCCTTCGAACAGATCGAAGGGCCGCACCGTCGTCAAAAACTCTCCGCCCGTGGAGCGAATCGTCTTTTCCAGTTCCGCCGCGGTCTTGCCTCGATCCACTAACAAGGCCAGATCGCGCCAGGCAACGGGGAATCGGGGTAACGGCCGATACTTCAAATCCGCTTTCACAGCCTCGCGCAGCCGGGCTAAGTCGAACTCAAACCAGCCCACCGGAGTATCGATGTCTCGCTTAGACATTTCGTCCTTCGACCAAACCCCTAAACTCCCGCATGTCTTCCCGGCCAGTTTCAAGTCACACTTAAGTCCACCCTTCTCATTAACATCATAACAATAAATCTCATAATTGTCAAGAGATAAACGGGTGCAAAGAGTGTTCACA
>JAHIZR010000217.1 GCA_018814465.1 bacterium
CAGTTCAACAGCAGTTCATCGGGATATATCGAAGCGTACTACAACGGCTGGGGTCTGAATCACCTTGACTACAAACAGCTTATTAAAATCATCGAACAGCTGCAAGGCTTCTACGGACCGTATATCGAGAATACTCCCTTTGCTGATTATGTGAATCAAGTAACGCTGCTCGGTTCTCCCGCGCGCTCCCTGCATCAATGGAACATCGCCCTTAACGGCACCTACATCTATAAAGAGACTTGGGGAATCACAGGAAACTTGATTCTTGAGCCTGTTGACAAAACACTCTTCGCATACCCGCTGTTGTCCTATCGCGGCATCGAAAATATGGATTTCATGCTGGGATACTCAACCGTACTCGGCAATTCCGACGGTGAAAAAGCGCTCATGCCGGTGATTCACGCCGTCGATTTCCGTTTCATCGTCTACTTCTAAATAATCGCCGAGGCGCCCGTCCCCGGGTGCCCGGAACAGAACTGCTATCCCGGGTTCCGGTTTGACTTGAATCATCAATAATTAGAAAATACATCATGGCAGTAACAGACCTTATTCATACCGTTGGCGTCACCAAGGATTATCAACTCGGCACACACACCGTTCACGCCTTGCGCGGCGTCGATCTGCGCGTCCGTCCCGGCGAGTTCTTATCCATTGTCGGACCATCAGGCAGCGGCAAGACAACCTTATTGAATATGATTGGCTGTCTCGACATCCCCACGGAAGGCATGGTTGAGTTGTTCGGTGAGTTCGATACGCGCGACCTCGACGACAAAGCCTCAACGCTCTTGCGGCGTGACCGCATCGGCTTCATCTTTCAGAGCTTCAATCTCATGCCGGTTCTCAATATCCGCGAGAACATCGGACTGCCCCTCGATCTGCAGCGCATGGATTCAAAGGAAATGAACGTTCGCATAGATGAACTGGTGGAAGTGGTCGGGCTCACGGAATTCGCCGAACATCGTCCCGAAGAATTGAGCGGCGGTCAGCGGCAGCGTGTCGCGGTGGCTCGCGCGCTTGTCACACAGCCTGATCTTGTGCTTGCCGACGAGCCTACCGCTAATCTCGATCACGAATCGGGCATGGCGATTCTTAGGCTTATGCAAAAAATGAACGAGACACGCGGCACGACTTTTATTTTTTCCACCCATGATCCCAAAGTAATGGACTTGGCCACCCGCACCGTCGTCATCGAGGACGGCATGGTTACCGAAGACACCGTTAAAAGCAAGAGCTGAACATGAACAAACATGGCGTCCTTTTAATCGCGATTCTTATCGCCTGCACCTCCGTAGCATCATTTGCTGCCGATAGTGGCAGCAGCCTGCGTGAACGCGCATCCACTGTATACAACGAATTGCGATCTCTCACAAATGATGAAGCACAGCCGCTTGAATTCCGCGTTGATGCTTTGCAGCGTATAAGCAGCGAGACTCTCGAAAGCTCCCTGCTTCAACTGCTCGAAGAAACCAATCCCGAAGCGGCGCGCGATCTTTACGGCAGCTTCCTTTTGCAGCGGCATCTCTATGATGATTACATCTCCCACTTCGCGATCAATTGGGAAAGCCGCACCGTTCCCCCGCATTACTTCGACTGGTTGTTCATTACCGAGAACCTCCCCGAGATCAATGATCTGACCGAAACCGTCACGGCGGAAAGCTCCAACGACGCGCTTTTCCTCTTGCAGAAAGGCCGCCTGCAATTCAGTTTACTCAACCGGGAGGATGCTGAAGCGCTGTTCGATAAGACTCTGACCTTATCGCCCACTCCGCTTGTTCACCGTGAAACGGTCATCGGACTCTCCAAAGTCTACAGCAAGAACCGCGACTATCAGCGCGCGCTGGATTCCCTTTGCACGCTGATTGACACTTCGACGCTGAATGCGGATGTTCTCTTTGAAATGGGACTCGCGCTTGTCTATCTGGGCCGCACTTCGGAAGCCATCGACATGTTCGAGGAAGCGATTCGCTGGGATCCCTGGCATCGCATGGCGCACTACTTTCTGGGAAACGGCTACGCTCGCGAAAACTACACGCAGCTTTGGGATCGCGTCGATGTCGATTGCGGCGGTTCCGATGTCCATGCGCTCATGAATGTGGAGCTGATGATCGATTCCGGCGACATGCAGGGCGCAAAAGAATTGCTGTCGAGTTTTTTGGAGCAGCATTCCGAGTGCCCACGGGCGTTAGTGATGCTGGGATCTGTCGAGTGGAATCTCGGCGATTATTGGCAAGCCGCGACCGAATTCCGCAAGGCGCTCGATGTCGTTCCCGAGTACGGTCGCGCGCATAACGGCTTGGCTCGCTCGCTGCTCTCCTTTCAAATGACTTACAGCATCAATCGCGAGTCCG
>JAHIZR010000218.1 GCA_018814465.1 bacterium
ACGATCACGCTGGGCGCGAAGTTCGATGAACAGAAAATCGATGCGCTCGACGGTGTCTACTTCCGCCCCTACATGCTGCATTACAACTTCCCGCCCTTCAGCGTCGGCGAAGTGCGCAAATTCCTCGGGCAGTCCCGCCGTGAAGTCGGTCATGGAAATCTCGCCTGGCGCGCGCTGCGGCCTATTCTGCCCAACTGGGATGACTTCCCCTATACAATCCGCGTCGTCTCCGAAGTACTCGAGTCCAACGGCTCGTCTTCCATGGCCACCGTCTGCACCGGCTGCATGTCTTTGATGGCCGCCGGGGTGCCGATTAAAAAACCCGTCGCCGGAATCGCCATGGGACTGGTCAGCGAAGGCGACGATGTCGCCGTGCTTTCCGATATTCTCGGCGATGAAGACCATCTCGGCGATATGGACTTTAAGGTCACGGGAAATGAAGACGGCATCACCGCCTGTCAGATGGATATCAAGATCAAGGGAATCTCGCTTGAATTGATGAAGTCCGCGATTAAGCAGGCGCGTCAGGGTATTCAGCACATCCTCGGCAAAATGACTGAGACGATTGCCGTCCCCCGTCCCGAGATTTCTCCTTACGCTCCGCGAATTGAATTCTTTGAAGTCGATCCCGATAAGATCGGTCTCATCATCGGCCCCGGCGGGAAAACTATTCGCGACATCATCGCCCGCAGCGGCGCGCAGATCGATATCGAAGATTCCGGTATGATCTGTGTCTCCGGCCCGACCTCCGACGAAGTCCACAAGGCAATCGACATCTTGCGCGGGATGACCGAATCCCCCGAAGTCGGCAAGGAATACGACGGCCGCGTCGTGAAGATCATGGACTTCGGCGCCTTCGTCGAGATTCTGCCCGGTCGCGAAGGTCTCCTGCATATCAGTGAAATCGAGCATCGCCGTATCGAGAAAGTCCAGGATCATCTCTCCGTCGGCGATCACGTGCGCGTCAAACTTCTTAAAGTCGATCCCAATGGCAAGCTCGATCTGTCCCGCAAAGCGCTGCTGCCCAAACCCGAAGGTCACATCGAGAAAGATGACCGCGCTGAACGAGGCGGCCACTCCAAGGGCGATCGCCGACCACCGCACCGTAAACCGTCTAAAGTGGACTAAGACAGACAATCTTTGACAAAACAATCTCCCTATCATAAGACCACGCTTCCCGGCGGTCTGCGTATCGTCAGCGAAAAAGTCCCCGGTGTACGCTCCGCCGCGCTTGGGATCTGGGTAACCGTCGGTTCACGCCATGAAACGGCGACGGATAATGGCATCTCCCATTTCATCGAGCACATGGCTTTCAAGGGCACGACCGCGCGATCGGCCCTGGATATCGCCAAAACAATCGAGCGGGGCGGAGGCTATATCAACGCCTTCACAGGCAAGGAACTAACCTGCTTTTACGTTCATGTCTTGGACGAGCAGCTCCCGGTAGCCTTTGATATCCTTTCCGACATTCTCCGCAACTCCGTCCATGATCCGCTGGAGATCGAAAAGGAAAAGCTCGTTATCCTTGACGAAATCCGTGATCACGAGGATATGCCCGATGATTTGATTCATGAGTATTTCGTGCGCGAAGTTTTTCCCGCTCATCCGCTGGCCCGGCCGATTCTCGGACCTCCGGAAAATGTGAAAAGCTTTACCCGTGATATTCTAAAGGGCTTTATCCGTGAGCATTACTCGAACAAGCGCATGCTTGTCGTTGCGGCGGGAAATGTCAATCACGGCAAGCTGGTCAAGATGGTGGAACGCGGACTGGAAGTGCCTTCGAAATCGAAAGCTCCCGTGCTCGAAAAAGCACTCCCGCTGCGCAGAACGACCAAGCGCTATCAAAAAGCCATCCAGCAGGCGCATATGGTCATCGGCGCGCGTTCGGTTCCTTACAGCTCGAAAGACCGCCTCGCGATCGCTATGCTGAATACGGTGCTCGGCGGCGGCATGTCCTCCCGCTTATTCCAGAACATCCGCGAGAAGCACGGCTTGGCTTATGCCATCTATTCCTTCTCCGAAGCGCTTACCGATACCGGCTACTGGGGTGTCTACCTCGCGACGGATCCCGCCCGGTTGAGTAAGGCGCAAAAACTTGTCAGGAAAGAATTCGAGGCGCTGAAAGAGCGGCCCATCGACAAAACCGAACTCGAAGAAGTCAAAACGCAGTTCAAAGGCAGTCTCGCCCTCGGCCTGGAAAACGTTTCCAGCCGGATGATGCGCCTCGCCCGCATGGAAATCTATCTGAAGCGCTATGTTCCGCTCGATGAAATCAGCGAGTTGATTGACAGCGTTACTCCGGCCCGCTTGCAGAAACTTGCCAATCAGCTTTTCGATTCGGAAAGCCTCGTCGCCGCGATTCTCGAACCGGAATCGAAAAAGACAGCTAAGCCTGCTCAGCAAATTGCTTGACCTGTGATTGAAATTCAGATTACTCGCTTGCCTCATGCGCCGGAGAAACTGCCTGAATACAAATCCGCCGGCGCGGCGGGAATGGACCTCTGCCTTGCTTCCGAGGATCTCGAACTGAAACCGGGCGCGCGCGCGCTGCTGCCAACCGGATTTGCGGTCGCAATTCCGGAAGGCTTTGAGGGTCAAATAAGAATGCGATCCAGTTTCGCTCTGCGCACCGGTCTGCTCCTGCCGAACGCGCCCGGCACTATTGATCCCGACTATCGCGGTGAACTGAAAGTCCTTGTCATGAATGCGTCGCGCGAAGCTGTGACGGTTCATGCTCATGAAAGATTCGCACAATTGATAATCTCTCCCGTGGAACGCTGTGAATGGAGGGTTGTGGAAAAACTGCCGGAGAGTGCCCGCAGTGAGGGCGGTTTCGGCAGCACCGGTTAAATTAACCGTTCTCGGCAAAAAATTCATTTTGGCATTGCGAGAAACGTATTTTTTCGTTAATTTCAGCTTAGTGGAGATAGATTCTATGTCATCCGGCGAAAACGGAAAGGCATTAAAACTTCGGAAGCTGTTCTATTCTATCAGCGAAGTCTCTAAATTGACAGGCATCCCCGCTCATGTTCTCCGCTACTGGGAAGGAGAATTTGCTGAGCTGTCTCCCAAGAAGGGACGCAACGGCAGCAGACTGTATCAGGAAAAGGACCTGAACCAGATACGGGAAATTAAAGAACTGCTCTACGAGAAAAAATTCACCATCTCCGGCGCGCGAAAGCAGCTCAAGTCGGCAAGGCAGATGCAGCATAACGGGTCTCATGAAATGATTGACGATATTCGTCACGAGTTGAAGAATATCTTGAAACTCTTAGATAAGTAGGGATCGGGGCGTGGCGCAGTCCGGTAGCGCACTTGACTGGGGGTCAAGGGGTCGCTGGTTCAAATCCAGTCGCCCCGACCACTGAAAGCACAGGCTCTTTTGCCTGTGCTTTTTTGTGCACGCTGATGAATGAACCATGTCGGCTATGCGGAGTGCAGCTAATAGACCTACTCATCTGAATCGAGAGATTCAAAGCTGTCATTCCGGAAATTCGCATTCTTGATTACGAGCCCATACTCTCCCGCGCATGGATCAAGCGAATTATCCGGAATCCCGAATCCCCTGCGACCCATCAAATCAGGCAGGTTGGCTTACCAAGCATCATATTCTGACACAATTGGTCTGAGTTGACCATCCATTTATTACAGCGGCTCTTCTATCCTCTTCGACTCGAATCCCTGAAAACCGTAACTCTATAATTCATGCGGATACTCCTATATATATCACTATATAACAGGAGATTAACTATTAGAGATTCCTGCCGTATTTCCCTTGCTTAATTGTTAGGATTCTGTTTAATTCCCGTGAATCCAATAACCTCGAAAACTGCTTTCGAATTCAACGAAAGTCCTGTCTATTCTTCAACTCTGTAGGAATGTCACTTGAGTATTCTTGCGAAATTGTTGGGAAGCCACGCCCCCTTTGAATTACTGTCGAAACATCTTGACAAGGTGATGCTGTGCGTGGATCTTGTCAAGCCCCTGCTGGACGCCGCCAGCAACCAGAATCAGGATGAAGTCAAACGAATCGCTGAGGATGTTTTTCGTCTCGAGCATGAGGCCGATGAAATCAAGCTGAAAATCCGCGATCATTTGCCGAAGGCGACTCTGCTTCCCGTCTCTCGCGGCGATTTGCTCAACTACTTGAAAACGCAGGATAACCTTGCCGACAATGTTGAAGATCTCGTCTTATCCGTCAGCCAGCTCCGTTTCCCCTCCTGTTGGACGGACGGCGGAATGCACGATGAGCTGATGGCGCTCGCTGATTATTCCGTCTCCGCGGCGAAAGAAGCGGCAAACATGCTCGGACGTTTCGAACGGCTGCGGATGATTGGTTTCGCCGGAGATATCATCGAAGAGCTGCGCGAAATCGCGAACCGCATCGGTCAAATCGAAGCCAAGGCGGACCGCAAACAGTTTAAGCTGGTGCAGATGGTTCTGGAAATACAGGATCCGGATTGGCATTTCGCTTACAGTTATGTGCTGCTGCAGGTGATTCGGTCGTTAGGCAAGATGGCCGATAATGCCGAATCAATGGGTGACTATATGCGACTTATGATTGCCGACTGATTATGGAGTACTTGATTGGTTGGCTTGGCACCTCTGACCCTGTGGTGTTGGGAATCGCGGCAACGGCGATCGTTTTCGGCTTCTATATGGCCTGGAATATCGGAGCGAATGACGTCGCCAATGCGATGGCCACATCAGTCGGTTCCGGCAGTCTGACCTATCGGCAGGCAATCTGGATCGCGGCGGCGATGGAACTCGCCGGCGCGGTGCTGGCCGGCAGTCATGTCACCAACACGATCCGCAAGGGGATGATCGATGTGCAATTATTTGCACATGATCCGCAAACCTTGATGCTCGGCATGCTCGCGGCGCTGCTGGCCGCGGCGGTCTGGCTTAACATAGCAACACTCTTCGGACTGCCCGTATCAACGACGCATTCAATCGTCGGTGCTATTGTCGGATTCGGCTTATTTATCTATGGTTCGACTGCAATCCAGTGGATCAAGGTTTTCCAGATTGTTCTTTCTTGGATTATTTCGCCGCTCGCGGGAGCCTTAATTGCCTATTTTCTATTCGTACTGATACGAAAAACGATTCTGACCGCTCGAAATACATCCCGAGCGCTGCTTCGATTGACTCCGATCTTTGCAGGATTGACGATTCTCTTAATTGTACTCGCGACGGTTTACAAGGGACTGAAGAACCTGAATCTTCAGCTTGATACTTCAACAGCGTTGTTTAGCTCGTTAACTGCCGGGATAATCGGTGCGGGAATCTTCTATTTATATGTTTCGCGTCGGGACGGATCACGATACGACGAAATCCAAAATGTCGAACGCGTCTTCATGGTACTGCAAGTCGCGACTGCGGCATACGTTGCTTTTGCACACGGAGCGAACGACGTTGCTAATGCTATCGGTCCGATGGCTGCGGTGTTCGCGATCATCCAGAACGGTGTTATTGCGCTCAAGGTACCGGTGCCGATGTGGATTCTCTTAATGGGCGGCGTCGGCATCGTGATTGGTCTCGCGACTTGGGGTTATCGAGTCATAAAAACCGTCGGCAAGTCGATCACCGAACTGACTCCGACTCGCGGCTTTTCGGCAGAGTTCTCCTGCGCCACGGTGGTGCTTGTCTGCTCCAAACTGGGTTTGCCGGTGTCGACAACCCATACTTTGGTGGGCGCGGTCGTCGGCGTGGGATTAGCTCAGGGACTCGGTTCTGTGAATCTCGGTGTGATGCGATCGATTATTGCCTCATGGCTGCTGACACTTCCCGTAGCGGGAGGTCTGACGATTCTGATCTACCTCGGTTTAGAGGCGGTTATCCAGCTTTAACACTCATCTTATAAATTTTATTATTATAACTGTCCCATTTCGATGGGACTGTTTGTTATGGAGAAATCAGCAAAATCCATCAAGCAACCCCGTCATTAATTTCGTATCCTCTTGGCAAAGGATGACATAAATGCGCGACAATACCCGCGATTCTTATGACGAACGAATCCTGCGCGTGCAGCTTTTCATTCAGAAGCATCTCTATGAAAAGCTCACGGCGGAACAGCTTGCGAGCGAAGCGAACTTCTCGCCCTTTCACTTCCAGCGCATCTTCAGCGGCATGGTCGGCGAATCTCTGATGGAATACATCCGGCGGCTGCGTCTGGATAAAGCCGCGTTTAATCTGATCTATCAGGAAGACTCCATTACTCAGATCGCGTTCGACGCCGGCTATGATTCGCATGAGGCGTTCACGCGCGCTTTCCGGGTACAGTTCGGTGAATCGCCCCAGCAGTTCCGCAGAGACCGCTCATCCTTCATTGCCCAGCGACTTCTCGAGAATTCGAAGCATTTCAATGTCACGTTAGCAAAGCCAGGAGGAAAACAGATGGAAGCGAAAATTGAAAAGATGAAACCGATGAAAGTAGCCTTTGTCCGTCACGTCGGCCCCTACAACCAGTGTGAAGCGGCGTGGGGAAAGCTCTGCGGCAATCCCGCCGTGCAAAAAGAACTGGGACAGAATACAGCCTACATCGGGATTTGTTATGATGATCCGGACATAACCGCAGCCGGAAAGATTCGTTATGACGCCTGCGCGACTGTCAGTGAGCAATTCGAGCCTGTCAACGGCATCGAAACTCAAGTGATCGAGGGGGGAGACTACGTCGTACTTATCCATCATGGATCTTATGATGGCCTGCACGACAAGTATCGCTGGCTGTATGGCGAATGGCTCCCCGGCAGCGGGCGCGAAGCGAAATCCGCACCGTCACTCGAAATCTATGACAAGCATGGCGACATGTCCAAGCCGGAGGAATTAATCACCCGGATTTGTGTTCCTTTGAAGTAGAGCATCACCTCGAGTTTACTTCTGAAACGGCTGGCTTCAACCAGCCGTTTTTTGGCAGTAAGGAAAGTGAGTATCTCCTTGACATTTCAGCTCTTTCTGCTTATATTCCAAAGCTTAAGGGCAAGGGGATGGATAAATGAGAGTTCTTTGAGATTCAAGGCTATATTCTTGTTAAATTACAAGTTATCAAGAGATGAAATGGTGCATATGCAGCTTGAACGCCGCGGGATTACCGATCCACGGGTTCTGGATGCGATGCGCAGAGTCAAGCGCCACCATTTTGTAGAGCCTGCCTTTCGCGATCGGGCTTATGAGGACTCACCTCTCCCGATTGAAGAAGGCCAGACCATCAGCCAGCCATACATTGTTGGCCGCATGACCTCGCTGCTGAAAATTCAGCCGACGGACCGGGTTTTGGAAATCGGTACCGGCTCAGGTTATCAGGCGGCGGTGCTGGCGGAGTTAGCTGATAAAGTCTATACGATTGAGCGGCATATGGCGCTGATGCGCAAAGCCCGCGCGAATTTGGAAGAGCAGGGGTATCGAAATGTAGTTGTAAAGTCCGGCGATGGCACCATCGGCTGGCAACAGTTCGCTCCTTTCGATAAAATAATAGTGACGGCTTCATCGCCAGTCTTTCCCAAAACATTATTCAATCAGCTCAAGGAAGGCGGGCTCTTGGTAATGCCGATGGGGGAGAAGCACAATCAGAAATTGGTGCTGATTGAGCGTGTGAACGGTGAAGCAATCATGAATGAAGTAGGACAAGTTACATTCGTTCCGCTGATCGGCAAGGAAGGCTGGAAAGCGAACGATTCTTCGGATAGTATTTCTATGTCGGGGCGTGGCGCAGTCCGGTAGCGCACTTCGTTCGGGACGAAGGGGTCGCTGGTTCAAATCCAGTCGCCCCGACAATTAAGTCCACAGCCGCCCACGTGGGCGGCTGTGGCATTTTTTTAGGCCTAATCTTCTCTCTGTGCAGTTTTTTGCCCACTCATCTATTCAGCATATCTTCACTCTGAACACAACATCTTCAACTCGTCCCGGTCTTGTACGCCGCATGTATAACTGGGTGATTTCCTGGGCGGCGCACAAGCATGCGGTTGTCGCGCTATTCTGTCTGGCTTTCGCGGAGTCTTCGTTTTTTCCGGTGCCGCCCGATGTATTATTGATTGTGATGTGCGTGGCGGCGTATCAGCGGTGGGCTTATTTCGCGATGGTTACGTCTATTGGCTCCGTGCTGGGCGGAATGTTAGGCTACGGGATTGGCTACGGGCTTCGCGACTCGCTCGGCTGGTGGTTGTTGCTGTGGATCTCGAAGCTGGTCGGGATTCCGGCGTTGGAGCTGCAGGGCATGGCGCATGAGTATTTCGTGCAGTACGGCGCTTGGGCGGTCGGCATCGCGGGATTCACGCCGATTCCTTATAAGGTATTTACGATTACGGCGGGCTGGTTCGAGATGAACTTCCCGACTTTTGTGCTGGCCTCCGCGCTGTCCCGTTCGGCGAGGTTTTTCGTGGTCGCCGGGCTGATCGGGCTGACATATAAGAAGTATGGCGACAAGATTACTGGATTTATTGACAAGTATTTCAATCTTTTAACGATTATCTTCACGGTCTTGTTAGTGGGTGGATTCTTGATTTTAAAGATCTTACGGTAAAAACTACTATATATAATCGGGGCGGAAATATTTTTTTACCGAACGAACTCGGTTACAGCAGAAATATCAAGCGGTTAAGATTTTGGATGTATGGGAAAAGGGTCGAATACTGCATGACATTGGATTAAAGTAATATGGAATAGTACATTATATTGATAAATAGGATTATCCGATGGTGGTAATATAATACAGAAATAAGGAAAAGTCAAGTGGAATCAGAAATAATCGTCTATTCACTGGCAAAAAATTGTGAACAGTTCTAAAGAGTAGCAAAACAACATGTTCAAACCGAGTTCAATTCTCTTTCTCGGAGCTGGAGCATCTAGACCAGCCGGGATTCCGACAATGGAGGACTTTGTCTCTAAGTTTGTGACAGATATTACTGGTAGGGATGATTATTGGAATCCGCTTAAAGCCGAATTAGAACTACTATTGAAACTGTGCAGAGATGTAACCTCGAATAGAGAACCAAGTCGTAAAAGCGGTTATTATTCAGGCATTGTCGACCTTGAGTTATTATACGAGATAGTAAGACGGATCAATAGAAGCAATTTAGCGGATGGACAGTTATCTTGGAGTGCAGATAGTACTCAGGTGATAGCTATGCTGCCTAAAACTCGTGCAACCGAGTTGATTGAGTTTGAGCTGATTAAGTTCATACAGCGTACATGTACTATCTTTGAAAGTGCACGAGTCAAATATTTGAAACCATTTCTAAGAATCA
>JAHIZR010000219.1 GCA_018814465.1 bacterium
ACAGTGTATTTGACGGGAGGGCTGTGTCCTACACTTGTACGCCGGGCTTTTCGAAATAGGTGGAGAGAATAATCATGGTGCGAGTCGAAAAGACCAGATCAAGATTGCGAATGCGAGTCAGGATTTGTTCAAGGGTTTCAATGGACTCGGTGATGATTCTGACCATCGCGGCGTCATCACCGGCCATTTTATAGCATTCGATAATGTCGGGCTCCTCGGATAAAGACAAAATTGCGGTCTCTTCTTCAGTGGAAATAGTGCCGCCGCGATAGCTGATGGCTACCAACGCCTGAATCGGTTTGCCGACTTTTTTGTTGTCGATGGCGGCATGATAGCCGCGGATGATCCCGGATTTCTCGAGTTTTCGCAGCCGCTCGATGACAGCGGGACGGGATAACCCGACTGCTTCGGCAAGCGCCGCTTGGGTTATGCGGCCATCCTGGGAAAGCAAACGTAAGATTTTTCGATCCATGAGATCCATTCTTAATCTCTCCGACATAAGATATAGTGATTTTGTCCGTGAGTCAACATATAGTCGGCTATTTTTTGATATACCGAATCAATATAAAGGATATTAGTAAATTCTTTACATAATGTCAAGAGGAGAATATCAAAGATAATGCCATTCTGAATCGTTGTTCGAGCGAAAAGTGAGAATTTGACAAAGTGATAAGATCGGGAAGAAGGGAATGATTGAGGGAAAAGGGACTTAAGTGGAGGAAGAGAGGCATGGCGTTAAGGGATGAGGGATGAAGGATGAAGGATGAAGTGAAAGATAGACGGCCTATTTAAATCAGATTCCGGCCGGGTTGCGTACCTCAAAGGGATCGCTATCCGTGATTCCTTCTGTGCTTAGCCCGGCTCGGCGAGCCATGGGACATAGATGAAGGTGAAAGCCCCTCCTTGTGTTCCCCCCATAGAATGGGGGGGAAGAAAAACCCGGCTCGATGTGAACCGGGTTTTTTATTAGCAGATAGGAAAATGATCAGTAAACGGCGATGACGATATAGTTGGCGTACTCGAGTAAATCAACTGCATCGACATCGGTAAAGGACGTTGTGGGTGATGACCCGATAAAGGTTGAGTCCGCGGGCGAGACATTGCCGCTCGTGCTGCGATAGATTTTATAGGAGGTCACGGCGGGAGACGGCGCATTCCATTGCAGCTCGATATCATTGCCATTAGTCCAAACGACCAGATCGGTTACCGCATCGGCTAATTGTTCGCCTAAGATGCGGACATCATCAATGTACCAGCCTTCGTTGACGGTGGCGGCATCCGCACAGAAACGGAAACGGAACTGAACATATTGATCCGCATAGGCGGCCAAATCGAATTGTACTTCCGTCCATGGAACAGAGGACGAGAAACACGCCGCGCCGGGAGTCGGACCCGTATAGGAACTGCTGGTGCCATAACGGTAGTGGTGCGAGTAGCCGCCGTCGGGTCCAAGCGATGTGAAGATTACGCCATCCGTAGAGATTTCAACGGAACCTCCATCATAGGCGGAATCAGGATAGTAGCTGGAGGTTTCCGCTTCGATCCAGTGCATGATCGAGAGCTTACCATAGGCCGGAATATAAATATTGGGTGACAGCAGTCCCGCATCGAGCAGGTTGGCGTGATCGCCGCTGCCCGCATCGCCGCACTTCCAGGCATGATCTTCCGACGTGTAGCGCGTGCCGCTGAGATGCCACTGATCGCCGAAGGCAGGATCGATATTCGCATGTGTCCAGCCGTCTTCGCCGGATTCGAAATCAAACGACCGGACGACGACGCGTTCGTTGGCATAAACTGTCAGCTCATGCTCGACCTCGTAATCACCATCGGCATTCAGAGTAAGCGTCAAAGAGGCGGCGAAGTCAATCGGCACCACTGCGGCGGACTGAATCACGAAAGGCGCGGTACTATTATCGGCGACAGCCAGCGAATCGACATCGCCGAAGGACGCGCCGCCGCTGATCACCGTGATTTCCGGGTCGTTGCTGACCAGTGTTCCCGTTACATTCGTCGCATCAATGCCGAGGTTATCGATAGTGATGATCAAATCAACGGTTTCGTCGGTATCAAAGCGGCTGTTGCCATTGCCTGAAGGCGCATCGTCAATCGCCTGATCAATAACGCGCAGAAAAGGCGCATCGCCGCCGGGAGCGGTGAAATTGCTGATGGCTGTAACCGCATTATAGAGATTCAATCTGCCGCCGGAGACGGTCATGCCGTCGAGGCTGGGAAGCGGATCAACGGCGTCGAGCATCATCTGTTTCAGGGCCAGCGCGGCCGAGTCGGGATAAAGCTGGGAGTAGCTGTAGAAACTGGCACTGGCGGCGGCATGCATCAGAGCGACGGCTCCGGCCACATGCGGCGTAGACATCGAGGTGCCGGTTGCGGTCTGAGTAGTACTCGTAGGATATGTGCTCAGCACGTTGGTTCCCGGAGCGCCGAGATCAATGGTGGTTAAACCATAGCCCGCTCCGCTGTTCAGCGCATCCGCGCTGGTCGTATTGGTAACGGAAATAATAAAGGGGCTGTCACAGCCGGTGGGGACATCACCCTGCACGTCAATGTTATAGTGCGCATTGGCTGTCGCGCATGCGGATAAGATGCCGACCTCACCCATCGAATCGTAAAGATCGTTCCATGTCGGGTAGTCGCCCGATTCACAATCAGCAAGGTCGACGCCGAAGCTGCTGTTCGTCGAGACGATGTTGGCGCCTGCCGTTCCGCCGGAGCTCAACCAGAGCGTTTTCTGATCGATCACATATCCATAAGCGATGGAGGCGACAGATGTTTGGCTGGTGGATCCCGCGACTTCCATCAGTTTGACGTTCCAGTTGATGCCGCAGACCTGACTGCTGTTGTTGCCGACCGCGCCGGCAATTCCGGAGACGTGAGTGCCGTGGGGATTGGTAGGAATAGATCCGTCTTCCGAGTAGGCATCCCAGCCGTTGATATCATCGGTATAGCCGTTGTCGTCGTCATCGACGCCGGAGGTGCCGCTGGCTTCGAGAGCGTTCACCCAGAAATTCGCAACCAAATCAGGATGATTCATCTGGCAGCCGCCGTCGACAATCGCAATAACGAGGTCGTCACCGTTCACGTCCGTGCCGCCGGTGGTGACATCCCAGGCTTCCGGCGCATCCACGTCGCAATCGCTGGCTTGATTCATGTTCCATTGACCGGTGAACTGGGTGTCATTGGGAGTCAGCCGCTCTTTCAGGATGTGGTCGGCTTGCGCCCAGCGCACGACGGAATAGCCGCGCAGCATCTCCACCGCTTCGGGGACGGGCAGCTTTTCATCGAAAGTAACGAGATAGATGTCCAGTTTTCTAACAAGGATGCGATTCACCGTGAACACGCCGGGATCGAGTTCTTGCTTGGCTTGTTCGAGCGTGGTCGGTTTGTCAAAGCGAATGAGCGCCTGACCCGGCACGTAGTCGATTTGGCCTTGCGCGAAAACAGAAACAGTACATACGAGTACGGCAAACAGAATACATCGAATCTTCACAGTACCTCCAACATGGCAAGTATAATCAAACGAGGTAGAAATTGCTTATATATTATGGCTAAGCCTTTGACTTGGCCGGATTGATTTATTGTTGTATTCTCTAAGAGCAACACCCCGGAGGGTGCTGCCTAGTAATTGAAACACTGCTTAGCCCGGCTCGGCGGAAAATGCGATTCCCACTATGGTATTCTTAAGATAAGCTCTATTAATTCATTATCGTGAGCTCTATCGCTTGCGATGGCTCAGAGAGCCGGCGCGGCTGGCGTAGGCATGCGTAACCTCGGCTCCGAAAAAGAATACGATGGATGCGTAATAAATCCAAACAAGCAGTACGATGATCGAACCTGCAGCGCCGTAGATCGACCCGACTCCGGCGACTCCGAGATAGCGGCTGATTCCCCATTTACCAAGCCAGAAAAGTAGCGCCGTGACAAAAGAACCAAAGACGACATCGCGCCAGCCGACTTTCACCGACGGCAGCAGCCAATAGACAGCGCCAAAGAGCAGCATGTAGATCAAAAGCGAAGCGGCAGAGTCAATCAGCGTCCAATAGCCAGATTCCGCGAATAGAAACTGCAGAACCGCGCTTAATGCGAGTGAAACGACCAGCAAGGCGCCGATGATCAAAACCAATCCGAGCGCCATCAGCCGCGACAGCAGCCAGATAACGATTTCGGAATGCTTCGACGCTGCCTTCCAGATTCTATTCATCGACGAGCGAAGATGCGCAAAGACGAGGGTCGCGGATAAAAGCATAGCGACGATACCGAGTCCCGCGATTTGACCGCCGATATTCTGCTGCCGGGCATTACTGATTACCAGAGACAGTCCCTGTCCCGCGCGCTCGCCGATCAGAGCCTTAATCTGGTCAATCAATGCCGCAGCCAGATTATCGGAAATCAGCCCGGAAACCGCCAGCAATATCATGAGCAGCGGTGCAAGTGAAAGCGCGGAATAAAAAGCCAGTCCCGCACTGAGCAGCAGCACATCATCTTTGAAAAAATCGACGACAGCCTGCTTCAGAATGCGCCAGATCACCATCGGCCGGTCCCCTTGCCTGAGCTGATAAAATCCTGATTTCTACATAGTACGCTCGGATCGTTGGAAAAGCAAGCCCTATGAAGAACGAGCAGATATTTATCATGCTTGTTCACG
>JAHIZR010000220.1 GCA_018814465.1 bacterium
CTGCCCAGCCCCGGCGCCAGTCCGGTATCGGGAATAAAGGAAACTCCGGCGGCTTTCGCGGCTTCATCCATGTTCAGAATTTGATCCGTGACTTCCGGATTGCCGCCTAAATCCACGAACGAGACGCCCGCTTTCAGACAGGCTATAGCAATCTCCGGATTCAGGAAGTATGGCACGCAAGAGGAACAGACCTTGACTCCGTCCAGTGCCTTCATCAGCGAGACGGAATCTTCGACGTCCACCGTAACGGCTTCCACATCGGGCGAGTTCAGCCAGCGAGCGGCATTTTTAAGCGTAACCTCGCACGAATCGGCCAGCCGCACCGGATACGGTCCGTCCGCGTGGTGCAGAAAATAGTACGCGACGACGCGGCCCATTAAGCCTGCGCCCAGAATCAAGACGTTGGGTTGTTTCATAATGGTAGGCAGTGGGAGGGGGGCCCCGTAAGGGGTGATGCTTGAATAGAGAACGGGCGAGTCCTCACAAACAGGACTCGCCCGTCATTAACTACTCGGCTTCTACTCTTGGAATCGCCGGCTGATGTTCGATCTCGCGGCGCGTAACCATTCCCATGTTCTCAACGAGAATATAGCAGCGATAGGTAAGTAAGTTGCTTTTCACGCCCGGATGTTCTTTAGCCAGCCGTTGGGCTTCCTCGAAGGTTTTCACTTTCAGCAGCCAGACCCCGCCGATGGATGAAAGATACCGTCCGGACAGGATAAGCTGTCCCCTCCGGGTCATATCCTGCACCTTTTCGGTAATCTCGCGTTTGATTGCGTGCAGGTGTTTTTTGGTGGCGCCAGGCAAACCCGAGAAGTGAACCTGAACATAAACCGGACCTCGCGGACCCCTGTCGGGATCAAAGGTTTTGCGACGAGGTCGTTCTCCTTTTGGATAATTCTTTAGCAGTGTCAATCTCTTATCCTCCGAAAAATACAGGTTGAAATCTTATGATCTATCGGCGGGACCCACCCGCCCATCGTACTGAAGAACCGTATTGCTGCTCTTCGCAGCGCGCCGTTCAACCTCGCCGCGCTGTACAATGATAGGTTTTTATAGTTGCGTCGCGCGTTCCGTTTTGCGAACGTGCCCTTGCTTTGTATCCATCGCGGCGATCTCCTCTAAATCCGCTGCGGGAATACTTTCCGCGACTTTCTTGATCTTCTCGAGAAAGTATCCGCCCCAGGTATTTTTCTCTCGTTCCGCCAGTTCCACCGTTGGGAATCCCGTGCCCGTGAAAATTAATAAGGATTTCAGGCCGTGTCCTTCAATGACAAACTCAAACCGCGCTAAAAAGGTTTCTTCATCGGGATCTTCCATATCCACCGGCACCGGCCACAGATAGGCATAGCGCGCCGGTCTGGAAAACATCACGATTTCGCCTTCGCTTAAAAAGCCCTCTTCGTCTCTTTTGCGCAGACGGCCTCCCGGGCACATATCATTCAGGACCCAGCTTGCGGTGTCCCACTTCACCACATACTTCGGATCGGTCAATGCCGCAAAGATCCCCTGCGGGACAGTCTCAACTGCAATCTTGAGTTCAAAGGATTCCAATGGGCTGACTAAATACTGAATAATATTAACATTAATTCTTGATTCACGCTTCCGTTTAGTGACCGTAGAAAGGTGTCCGGGCTGGCACGTTCTGTGGTTCGGCAGAGTGTACCCTTTTCAGCGCACCCTGGCCTTGCCGATTGGCCGCTGCCGCGAATCCGTACTTAGAAACAACAAAATAGTAAAACAAATCACTTTCGGCAAGTGCCGTTTCATGAACAAAGGTGGTGTCTGTCGCAAAACCCAGATAGTTCTCGAAGGGCACATCAAGACTTGTGGAACAGTAAACCCGGTAGCCTTCGACAACCTCCGATAATTCGGGATTTACCGACCAACGCAGGCGTACTCCGTCACCTTCGCGGATAACCGTCAGTGAATGTGTCACGGTAATGGAGCCGTCCGGCGTTGTGCGTAGAATCCACTTGATGAAGTCTTGGCCGGGCGCGCTGCCGTTGCCGCACAGCGCGAAGCCGCCCTCGCTCGTCTCGACTATGTCCGTAATCGTGGTCGTCCAATCCGAAGCCAATATATCCGAGATCCACAGCGAATCGCCGGCGC
>JAHIZR010000221.1 GCA_018814465.1 bacterium
ATTGACCAAACCGGTTAAATTAAGCCCGGAAGCGGAGAGACGCCAATAGAGCAGCACCCATTCATCGTCGGTCGTATCTTCCGCGAAGCAGTGTGTGGCCGTCGGGAAATACGAAGCATAAGCGCTGGCCGAGGCTTCCATCAGCATCGTCGGTGTTCCAGTCTCCCATTCGTAGTCGGGAATCGTCCAAGTCTGATTGACGCCGCCGGGACCGATAGACAGCGACTGATCTCCGATGGTACTGTAATCAAGTGAACCGGTTCCGATACTTGGCATATCGGATTCATCAATGACAATCTGCGCGAGCGAATAGAAAGGTATCGCCAGAAAGCTCGCCATGAATAGAATGCGAAATACTTTCATGATCATAATCCTAAAATCAAACAATACTGTCGACACTATTGAAAGATATAAGATATCAACGAAAAATGCAAGGCAACAAAAAAGGCTGACGATGATGTCAGCCTTTTCTCTGAATATAACGATTCTATTTAACGAGCAGCATTCTGTGTGTTACTGACTGATCGCCTGCCTTCACGTTGGCAAAATAGGAACCGCTGGCCCAAGCACTGTTTCCAATCGGCATGTTGTGATTTCCCGGGCTGAGCGTGATTTCTTCCCGTGATACCGTTTCCCCCAGCTCGTTGTAGATTGTTACGGTTACTTTGGATGCTTCATCGATCGTGATCGGCAAACTTGTTGTCGGATTAAAGGGATTCGGGTAATTCTGACCTACGGCAAGACTGGCAGCAAACGGACCGCGAAGCGGCTCTGTATTCACCGTACCTACACGAACCGCGGACACATAGCCTTGCGTGAACGTCGGACTGGTAACTCCTTCGAGGGATTCGATCTGTAATCCCGCTACGCCTTCATCCGAAAACCAGGTGAACGAGATATCGCGAACAGTCTGCGGCGGCAGCGGCGACGGCAGGTAGAGCGTACTCCAGTTCTGGCTGTAGACACGTAATGTGGCAAAGTTGCCTTCCTCCGTCTGCACGGTTCCCCAAGCATCCACCGATTTAACGCTGGAGTCCACACGCGTTACTTGAAAGCCGTTCCATTCTACTTCCCAGTAGGAAACGGTCGTCCACGACGCACCGTAGGTCAGCGGCAGCGGAGCGAAAAAAGCTTCATTGGGGAAGATAAATGTCTGCGTGAGCGTATCAGCCAGCACAACGAGACCTAAATAATAAACGCCATTGGCCGCGATGCGCTGGTAGTTATACATCAGACCTTCGACACCGAAATCATCGTTGAATCCATACAAACAACGGTTGGCGGTCGGGAAATCATTGGCATAAGGTGTTGTCGATGGATTAATAACATCGACTGGATAGGGAGCATCCCAGTCATAATCCGGCAGCACCCAAGTTTGATTGGGTCCAGCCGCGCCGAGATTTACTTCGACCAGACCGGGCACTGATTCATACTGCAGTGTTTGACCGACAGCCGGAACATCCGATTGCGTAATGGTGATTTGGGCGAGCAGAGCCTGAAACGCGCAGAGCAGGCCGATTGTACAAATAATTTTCATGAGCGACCGCATGGTGATCCTCGCAATGATTGGTTTAGTAGTGACATCCATAACAACTTAGAATCAGCAAACTCCATGCCTTGCAAGGACTTCGAAGCCATCGTATACACTATCTGTAAAGAAGAGTTAATCTCTTTCCCACACAGAACAAATATCTTAATATATTAATAATAAAACATTTGACGCATAATAAACAATAATGTCTATAAATGAAAAAGGCTGACATTGAAGCCAGCCTTTCTGAAGAACTTGCCTGTATTAGGTCTACTTGAGTAGCGTCATGCGCTTCGTTTGCAGTTGCTCACCAGCCTTGACTTGCGCGAAGTAATTGCCGCTCGCCCAGGCATTACCATCAAAAGCGATGGTATGATTGCCGGGACCGAAGCTGTATTGTTCGTACGAGACGACTGCGCCGAGTTCGTTGTAGATGGTCACTTCCACATTGGCGGCCTGCTCCAGAGAAATCGGCAGGCTGGTTGTTGGGTTGAAAGGATTGGGATAGTTCTGGCCGACCGAGAAATTATCGGCAACTGGACCGCGCACGGGATCGGCAGCCACCGCTCCGGCAACCGCGAAGGAGATTCCGCCGGTCGTAAAGTTCGGATTGGGTTCATCCATATCAGACCACATCGTCACTGCCGGGATGCCGCCCTGCGTGATCCACTCATAATAGTAATACGACGTTTCGGTCGTTACCGGAGGCAGGGGCGGCATATTTAGTTCCGAGATGGAAAACGAATGGGTCTGAATGCGCAGCACATTAGAAGATCCGAACTGAGTATTGATGGTTCCATAACCGTCAATATGATAGAGCGAAGAATCTGTCATTTCCATCGTCATGCCCTCAACCGGGCTGAACGAATAGTGAGCGACTGAAGTCCATTGCGTGCCGTAGGTCGCCGGGAAGGGCATGTCCATAGATCCGTCGTCGAAGCTAATCACTACTTCTTCTCCTTCATAACCGGTTGCCATGCCGAGCGAGTATGCGCCATCTGCGGCGATCCGAGTATAGGAGTAGCCGTCACCAATGCCATCCGCATCCAAAGAATGAAAGGCGTGAGTGGCAGTAGGGAAATGGTCGAAAAACGGCGTCGTGTTCGGCTGAACGATGGTATTGCTGCCGGTCATAGGTGCATCCACTTGGGGAACGGTCCATGTCTGATTTGCGCCGGCGGGGCCGACGTTCACGGTCACATCTTCCTGTGTGCCGTAGAAAGTGTGCACCGTGCCGAAGCTGGGCATACTGCTTTGCGTGATGGTGAACTGCGCGCTGGCGACAGAAACCATCAGCATTAAGACTAATACGGACAAAGAAAGTTTGAGAGTACTCATTGATTGCTCCTGCTCGGGATTTTCCGGTTTAAGTTTGGTGAGAAGTGAATATAAGGAAATAAACGCTCATCTTCAATAATCCAGCCGGAGCATTTACCGTGAAATTCAGAAACGGAACGATTGACTATTCAATCATGGCCCGTGACGGCGATGTTGCCGTTGGTTGTCGATAAGGCTATATCACCGTCGCCGGTTCCCAACAGACCGACGACGGAAGTCGGGGATATCGTTGCGTTGCCTAAGGTCAGATTCGAATAAGCAATCCGGCCATTTACCACCGTAGCCGTAAAAGCAGCGGAAGTCGTCGCGGGAATTTCCAGTCCGATATTGCCGTTCGTCACATGCAAATCACACACTCCCGATTCCGGCAATACGACTTCCGCGGTGATGCCGCCATTCACGGAGCTGCCGGTGACGCTGCCTTCAAAACTTTCAAAATGCAGGATACCGTTGACTATGCTGCCGATGGCATGGCCACTGCCGGAGATAAACAGACTGCCGTTCACGACTGAGGCGGTAGCGCTGTTAGCCATATCGTGAATCCAAACCGGACCGTTCACCTGGCTGACAGTGAGCAGCATGCTCTCCGGAAGCTCGATATAGTACTCAACGATATAGTTGCGGCCCTCGGACTGGTCGGGTTGTTCAGTCTCAAAACGAAGCGATTCGGTTGTTTTCGTAAATATGACCTGTAAATCTCCGAGGTGCTCATCCGCATCGGCTTGACTGTCGGATTCGACCCGACGTTCTCCGGAGACAACGATTGAATCGAGGCCTGCATCAGGAAAGAAGTGGATTGACGCCTGACCGCTGACCGCATCGAGAATAAAACTTGTTGTTTGATAGGGCGGCAGAAACGAGTATTCAAACTCCTCCGAAGCGGAATAATTCGTATTGCCTGCATAATGACCATTGTTTTCGTCATCGTCATTACAGGAAACCGCAAAACAGAGCAGCAACGCAAGCAAAGAACAAATAAGAAGGTTGTGAGCGAACTTCATAGGCACGTACCTTTCTGAAGGAAGTATCAGTCCTCGATCATTTCAATATTAGCGCGGGGCAGCACGATTCTCTCGCTTGTGCTCTCCAGTTCAACTTCCAGTACCCGCACTTTGGCTTCGGTCTCCAGCGCGGTCAACTCCGGCGGGAGCGCGGTGACACGCCCTAGCGCGCCGAAATGCGGCTCACGAATGATCCGCACCAAAGCTCCAACCTCCAGAGCCGCAATTTCCTGCTCCGCCTCGATATGATGTGAGACATCTTTCTTCGTAATGATAATTTCCGGCCGCATCACACCCGCCCGAATCTGCGTCGCCCCGGAGCAACTGGCCTTCCGACCCTGATTCTTCCGCAGCAGTTCGAAGGTGCGGTTGGCCATCGTAATTTTACCAAATCCTTCGGTTAAAATCAAGGTGATGCCGAGCTGTTCGCTGCCGGTAATCGCCACACCCTGCTCATAACCGAGCAATTTTCTCAAATCAATGCTGTCGAAACCGCCGACGACAACCGCCGACGCCCCCAAATCGATAGCTTTCTTGATCGCATCGAAGGTCACAAGCGATCCTCCGACGAGGATCTTCCGCTCCGCGTCCTCAGGAATATGCGCGGCATCAAGCACATCCGCCGGACTGCCGCAGCACATCTTTATGCAGCCGTAGGTTTCGCCGCCGACGCCGAAAATTCCTTGAATCAGCGAGCCGACCGCCTGCACCTCTACTCCTTCGTGCTCAAACACCTCCGTTACCCGGCCATCGATATAGGCTTCCACTTCAACGGGAACAGGCGGATCGCGCAGAATCAACTGTCCGGTGATATCCGAGACGCTGTCCAGCGAGCCGGTGACAGGCGATTTCAGTTTCGACGTGAACAGACCGAAGAACGATTTCGAGACCGCGATTACCTGATCCTTCTCGACCTTATCACCTGCTTTAATGAGCAGCGACTTTTTCACCTCGCCCGGCAGACAGCCGAGTACGTTAGCGGCATTCAGCGGCGTCACTTTCCCCGGCAGGTCGGTACGGGCTACGACCTCCTCCGCGAGCAAGTGCTGTCCCTTCGACACCGCGACATCGCCTTGCAAAGGCAAAATGCGGTCTTTGGTAATCAGCGTTGTTTCGGCGACGCGCAGTCCCGGAGTAAACGTAGTTGACATGAAAATATTAAGTATGAAATATGATGCTTGTACACCCTGATTCATCAAAGCTAATCAGGGGGCAGGGGAGTAGTCTTACTGGCTCACTTTGACTTCCGGCAGCTTCTTAGGGGCGGCATCCGCATCAGCTTCCTTCAGCCAGACTTTTCCCTTTTCGAAGTAAAACGTTTCCGCGACATTGTAGATCACGGGATTTCCTTGCCAATAAGCCGGTTTATACTTCCAATCACGCACGGTTTTCTTAACCGCGTCTCCAAAACCTAAACCCTTAGGCTGTTCGCTTCTGATGTTGATACTATTGATATATCCTGTCGAATCAACTACCAACAGCGCAAGTACGGCGCCCCGGATGTCGGAGTTGGTATCAGCCGTTGCCGGGAAAGTGGGCATTGGGCATGTTTCCGCGATTCGTTCCGGCTTAAGCAGGTTTTGTTTGACAACCTCTTCCTTAACGGGCGACTGTGCGGATGCGAGACCGCTGCCGGCCGGCAATGAGATCAGGATGAGCGTTGCGCACGTCATGATCAGAGTGATTTTTGTTTTTGAATAATTAATCATCGTTCCACTCACTTGTTTATTTATCTGTCAGTACTTCCCGAAAAAAAGTCTTCATCGCTTCCCAGGAACGTTTATCCGCTTTTTCGTTATAAGCCGTGCCTTTGCCGGGATCATTTCCGGCCGCGGGATTGGTGAAGGCGTGCACTGCGCCGCTGTAATGAATAAACTGAAAATCCACCTTCGCGGCGCTCATTTCGCGCAGGAATGCGTTCACTTCCTCTGCTGGAACATGAGGATCGTCCACGCCATGACAGATAAGCAGGCTTGCCTTGATGTTTTTTGCATCTTCAGGATGAGGGGTATTCAATCCTCCATGAAAGCTGACCACTCCTTTTAATTCCGCTCCGCCGCGAGCCAGTTCCAGCGCGCAGGTTCCGCCAAAGCAATAGCCGATAGCCAGCAGGCGAGAGTTATCGCACAAGGAAAAATTTTTCAGGTTCCAGAGTCCGGCGGCGGCGCGCTCGCGCATCAGATCGCGATCCTCATAGAACGGTTTTGCCAGCAGAGACGCGCTGTCCGGCGACTGCGTGACGATGTTTGCTCCATACATGTCGCAGGCAAAAGCGATATAGCCCATTTCCGCGATCTCGCGCGCCCGTTGTTTTGCATACTCATTCAGTCCCCACCATTCATGAATCACCAGTACTCCGGGGCGAATCGTGTTCAGGGCGACGTCATAGGCAAGATAGCCACTCAGTTTCACACCATCATGTTCATAATCCACATCCAAACCGATGACTTCGGCCTGTACGATCCCCAATGCAAAAAGCGCGATACAGATAGCAGTCAGTAATTTCATATTAACCCTTGAATGCTTCGATACATCTTTGAATAACCTGTTCAGCTTCCCAGCGATCCTTCCAACCGACTGACGTAACCGGCTTGCCTTCCAGTTCTTTATAGACACGGAAAAAGTGATCCATCTCGCGCAGAAAATGCGGCGGCACATCGCCGAGGTTCTGGTACGTATCATAGTTCGGATCGGCAATCGGCACGGCGAGGATTTTCTCATCGCCGCCCTTTTCGTCGGTCATCATCAGCATGCCGAGCGGCCGCGTGTAGAGCATGCATCCGGAAAAGCTCGGTTCCTGCGTCAGCACCACTACATCAAGCGGGTCGCCGTCATCGGCCAACGTGCTGGGAATGAAGCCGTAGTCTCCGGGATAGTGCACCGGCGAGAACAGGCGGCGATCCATATAGATCACACCCAGATGCTTGTCATATTCGTATTTATTGCGGCTGCCCTTCGGCACTTCCACAATCACGGCGATTTCCGCGGGCGGTTTCGGTCCCGGCGGCAGTTCGTGCAGGAGCATGGAGTCTCCTTACTTTATGTTTTCTCTGGCGAGATTAAGCTTATTATCGTTACGCGAACGAAACATGTTAACGATGCGGCGGCATACAATCCTTTGCAGGATGACAAGAGAAAGTCAAAGGTTTTCGGCTTCAGACCTTATACCTCATACCTCATCACTCATGCCTTCCACTACACCATCGTCGCCATATCCATCATGATGCCCTGAATGTCATCCTTGCTGGCGAGCGGATAGATGGAGGTTTGCAGTCCGGCGCGGCGCAGCAACAGGCTGATCTCGGTCAGTTTTTCCGGTTTGTCGATATCCACGATCATCATCATGCCCGCGCGATCGGCATAGAAATAGAAGACTTCCGGCTTAAAGTTCTCGACGATCTGGTCGGCGACTTTGCTGCGGGCGGGCATATCGCGTTCGATGTCAGCCCATTCTTCCACGGAACGGTGAGAATTAATCAAGTACTTCACGAAGCAGCTCCTCTATGGTTGTATAAGAATGCGGTTCTTCCGCATCCGCATTATGGTTGATTTTCCTTCGGCGGCCAAA
>JAHIZR010000222.1 GCA_018814465.1 bacterium
GATTCCGGGCACCTGAGGACAGGCGCCTCGGCGGAAAAACCTGAATCCCTGCTCGGCGATTTAGAAGTAATATTTATGAGAAGCTAATACAGGTAGACAAATCGAGAGTTTACTATTGTTCTTACCACGCGGATTCACACTTAGACCTGGGCCAACGTGGAACATCGTCAAGGTGTCGGCAAGTTATGCGCTGTCGCATGTGCTGAGAAGGCCGATTGTCTGGGGGCGGCCGATGAGTCTGATGATGGAGCCGATCAGCCGGTGCAACTTGCAGTGTCCCCTCTGCCCTATCGGCGCACGAGAGCTGACGCGGAAGTTAGGGACGATGACACTCGACACCTTCAAGCGCGCGCTGGATAATTTAGGTCCGCAGGTCAGAGTGCTGGCGCTGTGGAATCAAGGAGAGCCGACCATTAACGATGATTTGCCGGAAATGGTTCGGATCGCACATGAGCGGGGTATCTATACGATGACTTCGACAAACGGCATGCTGATGCTGCGGCGGAATCTGATTGACCGGTTGATAGAAGCGGGATTGGATGAGATTATCTTTTCAATTGACGGGTTGACGCCGGAGAGCTATCAGATTTACCGGATCGGGGGACATCTGGAAGTGGTCGTGGAAGGAATGCAGACTCTGCGAAAGCGGCGGGATGAGTTGAAATCGAAGACTCCGCGAATCATCATGCAGTGGCTGCCGATGAAGCACAACCAGCACGAGATTCCTTATTTGCGGGCGAAGGCGAAGCAGTGGGGCGCGGATACGGTGGAGATCAAGACCGCGCAGGTGTATACTCAGCAGCAATATGACGACTATCTGCCGGACATGGAGGCTCTGCGGCGTTATGAAAAGAAGGGGCAGCGCTGGGAAACCAAACGGACTTATCAGTCGTGCAAGCGTTTATGGTTTTCCACGATGGTTGACTGGAACGGGAATGTAGTCCCTTGCTGTTTCGATAAGGATGAGGAATTTCTGATGGGGAATGCCGTTACCGACGGTTTCGATTCAATCTGGCATGGCGAGAAGTATCAGGCTTTTCGCCGGCAGTTGATCACGAAGGGGCGGATGGAGGAAATGTGCCGGAATTGCACGGAGGGATTGCGAAGCTATTATATCCCCCTGGATAAGCTGGAGAAATTTGCGGAAGCGGAGATTCCTCCCGTCCCCGAAGAGAATAAGCCCAAAAGCAAGGATTACGCGGACATTTTCGATCTGCCAACACACAATCAACATACAAACTAAGCTAACAGAACATCATGCAAAGAATCTTTAGTCAATTCACACGTTTTCTTTTTCTCCTTCTCGTTTCCGGAATGCTGATAGCGGCATGCAGCAATAAGGCAAAGAACGAGACGCCGAAACAGCAATCATTCAAGGTGGAAACTTCCGAGAAGCCAGGTGAAGCAAAGTCTCAGACCGTTCTCTCTGATGGAAGGCCGACAGAAATTCTGGGCATCCCCTTCGGATTAACCAGAAGCCAGTTTGATTCCGTACTCACTGCGCGATCCATTAAACATGAATTAAACGAAGCAACAGGCGAAGTGCAGATCACCGGTCAGTCATTCTGGAGCAACAGCAAGGACTCTCTCATCTGTTCTTTTGGACCGACAACAGGTCTGTTCGGCCAGGCTGTTATTGTCTCAGACATGAGTTTCCCGGATGTCGTGAAGGAAATCGAAAAGAAGTATGACACTAAACTGTCAAAACATGGGGAGTCTTCCATCGGCGGACTGCAATGGTTGTGGGCAAAAGGTGATGGCAGCCCGATTGCTATTATATGGTCAAACAGCAGAACGGAAAGTACTTCTGTCACGATGTTTGGGAATGACGAGTATTTCAAATAGTCTGATAGTCAGCCGCTGATATAGGGATTATCCTTTTCGAAGAAACGCCACTCGAGTTCAGTAGCTTTTTTGATGCCGACACGGGAGCTTGCCGCGATTGTTTTACTGATTCCTTCCTTCAGTGTGATTTTCTCACCGATCCGGCTACCATTAAAGCTCATATCGATCGCGAAGGCTTGGCAGAGTTTGCCGGGACCGCTGCAGAGGTTGCGGAGATTAGCGGTTTTTCTGCGAAGCTGCATGATATCGATTCCTGAGAGAGGTTCAATCGCTCGAATCAGGACGGCGCCCGAGCTGTTTCTGTCAGTGGTGAAGTTCAGGCAGTGGTACATGCCGTAGATGAAGTAGACATAGACATGGCCGTATGTGTCATGCATAAGCGCGGATCGTTCAGTGCGACGATGCCCGTGGGAGGCTTCATCATCGGTATAGGCTTCGACTTCGACAATGCGCCCTGAGCAGGAATCGCAGGTCAGGACGCAGCCAATCAGACTCCTCGCTACCAGCAGAGTGTTGCGGGCAAAGTATTGTTTCGTAATGGTCTTAGACATTGGAGTGAGTATTGACAGATTGCGAAAATCTTAGTATACTTAGGTTTACATAAATTTGCAAGCCACTGTAGCTCAGCTGGTAGAGCAGCTGATTCGTAATCAGCAGGTCAACGGTTCGAATCCGTTCAGTGGCTCTCTTATCCAACCGCCCGCAAGGCGGTTTTTTTGTAGCTCGAAGCCACACTACCCTTTCGCTCAGGCACGACAGCAATTGAGAATGACGTGATCAAAGCGGAGGTTTGACATTATCCCAAGTGGTTTGTCAAGCATGAAAGGCGAATGAATTGCAACAGTTATTGCATACAGTTTTTCAATCAGATCAAAACCAGTGGACTATCATATTAAGATTATACAAATTAGGGTTTTCGGTCGGACTCATCGAGAAGTCTGAAGTCTGTAGTAAAGCACTTTATTTATTTGACTTCTGTACAAAGAATAGCTATATTAAAAGATTAGTTTTCGGTTAGAATTCGGTGAGAATTTGGTTTGTAATGTATTGCAGATTAATTAGTTCGTCTGTTCTCTTCAGCGCTCTGCTGTTTTTTGTTTCGTGCGGCACTCCGCCAAGTTTAGTGGATCTTTGGGGGGTATGGCAAGGGACGGCTGCCGGGCAAGATGTGACAGTAGAATTTCGGGAAGACGGCAAGTGTGTACTTGAATTTCGAGATATTAAAACTGGGGAAAGTCACCGGTTTCGGGGTGAATTTCAGGCTGATTTCACGAAGCAGCCGATTCCGGTCAGCGTTCGCAGTATCCCGGAGTTGCCGCACGCGCTGCACATGATAATCGCTTTTGGAGCTGACGGATCATTGTATATGAGTCAGTTTTCCACACAATGGCGGCTGCGGCCGATTGCTTTCGAGACGGACAAGACAGTGAAGCTAACCAGAGTCCCGCAGCGGCAATCAGATGTAATTGAATAAC
>JAHIZR010000223.1 GCA_018814465.1 bacterium
CCTGTTTTTCTTCCCCGCCGATTCAACGGTCTACCCAGGTTTGGATAAGCCGAGCAACCGTTTCAACAGTAATTCTGAGGCCTTTAACACGGCTAGAACGACTGTCAGGACTTTATTTGAATTCAAATTGTCTCCTTTCATTCAGTAATTAGTGTATGCGTGGCAAGATCCAGGATCACACGTCGTGGAATCTGTTCACCGCAGACATACTTCTTGACGTGCGAGCAGACAATGCTGGCAGCCATCAATGGTGTGTAGCAGACAGTTCGCGCCGTACAGGGCTCGTTTAGAGCTTCTTGGTCGGAATACAGCGTAGTCGTATAGTCTACCCGGTCACTCTTGACGTAGTTTCGCGTGGTATGGACAGCTAACGTGTTCAGCCCCATGCGAGCATCAACATACAAACGAACACTTGAGTCATCACGAACTGACTTCCATATTGCTTTGCGGCTTTCCATCGAATCGACCGCGGAGATTACGACTTCCGTCAACGGTTGATCAACATATCGGGTAGCGGCGGCATTCGGTGTGTGACCACCATAGGATTCCATCAGCCTAATAAAGGCATTAGCCTTTAGACTACCGATATCATCATCCGAGTACATCTGATTCGACCAGTTGTGGCTTTCCACAAAGTCGGCATCGTAAGCTTGTAGTCCGGTGATTCCCATTTTGCCGAGATAGAGACCGGTGATGCTGCCAATGGAGCCGAGGCCAATCAAAGTCACACCCAAGCTTGTCACAGCCTTGACATCGAGGACATCCTGCTGTCTTAAGTATCGTTCTTCGTTCATAGTACTCCTTAGAATGGTGTTTCGAGTTCATCGTAGTCAAATCCCATCCAGTCGATTTCATCCTGCAACTCGTCCATCGTCAATGCACCTCTTTCCTGTGCAATCTTCAGATCCTGAACACGGTCGGCAGCATTCCGGCGAGCACGACAGAACACATTCTGGGATTCCCTCACTTTCGCTTTGAACTCAGTTAAGCATGCTTCAGCAAGGCCATCCACCTGTGGATATACAACATCGAACACACAGTCAGAAACGTACAAATGGCAAGGGTGGAATTGATCCAGCCGGATCATCGAGTCGCGTTGTTTGTTTACTACGAGGCTAAGCAACCATTCACCGTTGGCCAAACCTTCAATACAGCGATCATCTTGTCCGCTGAAAAACACCGAGAGATCACCATGACTATGGCACCAACATCGGAGCTTGTTTCCATCGATACCCTGGGTTTCAAGTTCCATCAACAGCTCTGCAACGGCAGCCGGATCAAGTTCTGTTTCATCGGAAGAACTTTGCTGTTTGATAAGAATGAAGTCGGTCACGATCAAGGCAGTAACCGCACCGGTGTTTGCATCACGGATATCATCAACGAGACCCAAACACGAGAACTCGCCCTTCGCCATGTCTGCCCACAACCACAACTTCTGCATGGCAACAGCATCAACCTGGATCTTGATGCCAAGCTGCACTCGTTCACGCTGCTGATTCTTCGGCCAGTTCCGCATTGGCTTCCTCACTTTCTTCTTCGTCTTTAGGACGATTGGGACAGTCTTCTGAACAGTGTTCCTCATAATGTTGGCAGTACTCACACCAGTAGCATTCTTCGCATTCGCTGACATCATGTCCGTATTCATCGCACCACGAGCAGTACGGCTCTTCGCTGTCTTCGTCTTCACACCAGTCAGGATTCCATTTCTCAATTTTCTGAAACGGATCGTTTTCGTTGTAGGTCGACAGAAACTGATGCACGAGCAGAAATAGTTCATGCAGATCCAGACTGCCTGCGTACCGGGAAACAAGATGGCCGCAGGACCCCCAACATACATTACTTGGATCGTCCGTACAGTGCGGGTGAGTGTATCCGCCAACGTTTGTTCCTCCAGTAATCAAGACTTCGCCTTTGCGAAGGTTGCACTCAACGACGAAAGGATCAAACTCGTAGCGATAGCCTTCGTATTCGATCTCGATGATATAGGTCGTGCCGAAGATGCTGTCGCAGTTGAAGTGAAAACTCTTATAAGTCGCAGGCACGAGCTTCATCAGATCAAAATAGGTTCGCGTAGCGCGAGCCTTGATGAATTCAGGAGACTTCTCAAACATACGCAGTAACTGACGATCAGTTTCGAGCTTACGGGCAAGTGTCATTTGCTGGGTGCTGAGCTTGTCAATTTCGTAGTCCGAGTCTCTTATTGATGATACAAGCTCACGTTTCCGATCAGATACACAACTCGTGAACTGCTGAATCATCCTATCCCGTATTGACTTCCGAAACTCCCTGCACAACTTCGGCAGACGTTCATCGATCAACTTGCGACAGAAGGCCGTTGCAGTCGGGTTTTTCGGCACGAATAACAACACTAAGAAATGTGAACCAATGCGAGCGACTGGCGTGTCTTCGACTGTTACCAGATCACCTCCAACACACTTGCCGAAGTCAGGATTGAGTGCCACAATCATGTCTCCGATGACATGATGCTTCGATCCATCTTCTGGCAGTCCGACAATTATCTGATGCTGATCGAGACATTCAAGCTGCCAAGGTTGAGACACGAGTTCAATCGGAACATGATGCAATTGGCTGTAATACTGTAGCAGGTTTGAAATTTGATTATTCATAGGCATTACCTCCGGAGGTAAGAAGAGCCCCAGTCAATAATGACCAGGGCTCTCCTATGTTGGGCAGCGGTGTAGGACTAACCGCCAGCAGCTTCCTAGACGAGGCCCCCTTTCACGGCGGGGACCATAGTCAAAATATTCCCGTCTTGAAGGACATCCGAATCGAATGCCGGCGACCCGTTGACGTGCCGACTGTAGCTGGAATCCTTCGGGAATCCGGCCTGTTGAATGGCCTGTTCGACTGTACAGCCTTCACTGACATCGATTTCCTTGGCCGAGCGACCTAAACACAACACCTTTACTTTCATGAGAATTCTCCTTTTTTGAAATGGAAAGCCCGCGCGTAGCGCGGGCTCATTGTATTATCTTATTCCAGAAAAGCGAGCAGAGGCAATGCCCAATTCGGATCCGATTGAACGACAGGATCGGACTAAAATGTCCGGGGAATTTTGTGAAGTGATCGCGCAGTATTTTTTTTCTGCACGCAAATTTCTTTTTTCGATTGCGATAAAATGCGAGGATCGCATCAATTTAATGACTCTTATGAAGCCAAATTACGGCGACATAGGGAAAACTCCGTTTTCGGATTTCCAAGGCAGGCTTTTTGCTCTAATGGGGGGCATAAATATTTCAATGGGATTTGACTCCTACCGTCAAATTTCCAACTTGAATTTGATCGGGGGGACTTATATATCTGATCCCATCTGGGTTCGGTGACAAGATCAATAGTAAACTTACTTCCTAAAACCGGTCCTGCTTAGACCAAGCATTCTGTATTACTGACTGAATTATTAACTCATATTTTTGATCCACGCATTTCGCACGATGCACTATTATCCTCTCGATAGAAATTACGATCAAAATCACGCTACAGAGACATAATCCGTAGGTACGGAGGCGTGTCTCCGTATGTGAATGTGTTACCGAGCTCAGACGAACGTCGTCTGGGCTTTTTGTTGCCCAAAACCGAAAGGAAGGTGATGCGCAGAATACTACACACTATTAATGACTTTAAAATATCGGCAATAAATTTCAGCCAGGAGTCGATCCCTTCAGATTTACTGGAGCCCGATCGTCTTAGTAAAGCATTAAATGAAACTTATAGGATAAAGATGAAAAGTTTCATACATGAAGGGATCATCAGGTCCCACAATACGGAGAATCTCGAGCGCAAGCAAATGCACGAGGAGACTTCTCCCAATATAGTTTACCTACCTGTGATGGCAGTGGCTCATCCAGACTTGTGCAATTGTAGAGCAAGTGCGGTCTTCAAAAGTATTCTACCGTCACTAATCAAATTGGTGGGACAATCGGTGATCAGAACGCCAAAGCAATACTCATTTTTGGTATGTCCAAGCGTACATCTTTTGAAACTCCCAGCAAGCATGGCAGGTGTCCTCACGCGGCAACAATGCGCATGGTTCCACGACGGAATTTATATCCAAAGTGGAATTCTCAGCATCTCGCCCGGTGATAACATTGATCTTTTGAACGGTGTACTACAAGCACAAACCGTCTGCGATACATTAGCTAGCCATACTGGTTCAGCGAATCCAGCGGATTATCCTGATATCCCGGTTAATGACTCATTGGAGAAGGAATTCCGCAATGCCGTAGGCGATATCTATAGAAACCGCGTAGGACTTTGCTGCGCAGATCAAGTTGATTATCACACTATGGTACAAGTGATGGCTCACGCAAGCTCGATGGGAAAAGATCCTCAGATAGAATACGATAGGTTCAAAGCCGCAGGTTGCAAATTCTTCTGGGAGTATCCCTTTCTCCAACAACCACAGGCAGCCAGCACATTGAATACAGGCAAATCGATTGTCCAGCTTGGCAATCTCCCTCAAAAATGCGCAAACGACAAGTAGTGCTCCTAAAATCGTCTGAGGCGGCAGAACGCCTCAATATCAGTAAGACAACGCTGCACCGCTATGTGAAGGCAGGGAGGCTTAGCTGCGTCCGCTTCGCAGCGAATTCCGTCTACTTCACCGAGCAGCAGTTGTCAGAGTTCATTGAACAGTACCGAAAGCGGTACCAACCAAGACGCATCCAAGATTAGTGATGCAAACGCCCGAATAACGGGCATAAGATAGAGACAACGGCCCCAGGAATTCCCCTGGGGCCATCATTAAACGATACGAAAGGAGGTGACAACTATTGCCAACTTTGAGGAAACGAAAACGAAGTGATAAGCGTACGGTATGGGACATCCGCTATTACGCTGACGGAAAACGCCAGACGTTTACAATCGGTGAAACCGACACCCGAACTGCGCAGAAGATATATCATGAATTCTGTGCTCGCCTAGCACAGGGAAAGCTTGATGGCAATATTGTCATCCCTAGAGGGAAAGTGGCTCGCGATGAGCGGACGTTAAGCGGACTCGCGAAACATGCGGCGAGCTTCGCAGCGGTCAACAAGAAACCTGCAACTGCGGAACGAGAACAAAATGTGTTTGATCGACTGTTGGCTCTGATGGGCGATATCCCGGTATCCGCTTTAACTCATCAGCGCGTCGAAGAGTACAAGGCGATACGGTTGCAGGAAGTGTCACCGGCAACACTCAACATCGAGATTAGAATTCTGAATACCGCAATTAATCAGGCAATTGAAACCGAGTGGATAGAGACTGACTTCCGGAAGAAGGCATTCCGGCAGATCCGAATACCAGAATCGGATTCCAAGACTTCGTTATCTGGGGCGCAGATTACACGGCTGCTCAGTACAAAGGATATGGAATTTCGACGCTATCTGATATTTCTTCTTTGTACTGGTTGCCGAAGGAGTGAAGCCCTTGAGATTACATGGAACGATATTGACTTGGACGATGGTGTGGTGTTCGTGAGGGGCTCGGTCGGAAAGATGGGAAAGCGACGACAGATTCCTATCAATGACCAACTGTTAGAAATTCTGGAGAAGTGGCCGCACCCTCGGACCGGAAAGCTGTTTCCGAATTTCAAGCCAAACCAGATTACCATGAAGTTTCGTCGATGGGCAAAGGAATGTGAGATGCCCGAAGGTATATCGCTCCATAGTTTCCGATCGACATTCGGAAATCATATCAGGGAGGATGAGGGGGACATCTATATAGTAAGCAAACTACTGGGGCACAGCAGTGTTGAAGTGACGGCGAAGCATTACATGGGAGCAAGTTCTGAGCAGCTCAGACGGGCTGTAAACAGTATCAGGTTTAATATTGACGAAGATGGCGATGGGCAGGATCCAAGCGGCTCCGATGGGACCCGAACCGAATAAAACAGGACCCTATTAGGACCCAGAGATAAAACAGGACTTACGAAATCATCGTAAGTCCTTGTTTTTTAAGTAGCCCGTACGGGAATCGAACCCGTGTTACCGGCGTGAGAGGCCAGCGTCCTAACCGCTAGACGAACGGGCCATAAAAACCTTAAATTTAATCCTTTATTTCATGAATGTCAAGCTTGAAAGCCTTGGCTTTTCTGGGTTGCTTTATTAAAAGTACCGGCGTATATTGCCGGCAAAGATCATGTTTACGCATATGACTCATAGGACAATCAACAAAACAGAGCTGTTTCGAGCGTTTCTGCTGGTCGCTTTCGCCGTTCCGCTGCTGTTGTCGGAAATCGCGGCGCTTGGACATAGTTGTAAACATGCTTCACCTCTGGAACACTCAAAATGCAGTTTATGTGTTCTTGCTCTTTCTGTTGCGGTCAACACCCCTGAGACCGTCATCGATAAACCGACACTGTCGCCGGAGCGTCCCGTACTGATTCCGGAGTCTGTTTCGGCTTTCTCTCTTCCCCGTCCCTCCGCACCCCGCGCTCCTCCCGCGCTTCTTTCGTAATCCTGCAATCAATTTATCTACTGTTAGCCGCGGCAGCTTCTGTCTTTACTCAGAAGCCGCTCGTGCTTGCGTGCGTGAGTGCGCCGTGCTGTAATTCACTACTTACTTAAGGTATTCACCATGTTTAATAAATTCCGGCTTGTCACGCCGCTTTTGTTGGCGTGCTTTGCATTGTTCATTATTTCGGGCTGCAGCGATGACGATAATCCCGCCGGCAGCGATCCGACTGATACAGACCACCTGCGCGCGGTCGGCGTCATGCTGATTGAAGGCACCGATACACTCGTGACCGCCGATGGTACTGCTGTTTCAGGTGAAATTCACATTCATCATGAAGAAAGTGTCGGACCCTGCATGGTCTGGTTTCTCGACCCGGACAGCGGTTGGTATCATCCCACGGAAGAAGCAACCTCTTCACTTGATCACGATCACGAGCTCGCAATTGAACTGACGGACCCGTCTATCGCTTCGGTGGAACTCGGCGAAGAAATACACGGTGCCGATCCATGGAGCGTTTCTTTTACGGGACTGCTTGAAGGCGAGACGTCCTTCCGTGTGAAAATCATTCATGTTGATCATCCTGATTACACTTCGCCGTTGCTGCCGCTGCATGTTGCTGAAGAGCACTTTGCTGCTGTTGGTGTCATGCTGGTGCAGGCTACGGACACACTGGTGACCGTGAACGGCAGTCAGATCAGCGGGCAGTTCCCGGTTCTGCTCGACATGGAATCGTCACTCACCGAGGTCTGGTTTCTCGATCCCGACGGCGATTGGGTGCGTCCGGAGGAAGGTCACGAAGACGGGCTTGATCATGAAGGATTGGAACTCGCCATTGAAGTGGAGAATTCCGCAATGATCACGATTATCCTGGGCGAGGATATTCCCGGCAATGAA
>JAHIZR010000019.1 GCA_018814465.1 bacterium
CATATTGTCTATGAAGTGATAGCCATAATTGTCGGGACCGCCGTTACCGTCGAGAGTACCCTCACGAACAGCTCCGAACCGCTCGTTCAGCAGTTCGAACCGCGCTTTGGCATCCGCTGTAAACGGATTGCCCAGCTCGTAGTTGTTGCGCAGCATCTTATACTCTGTGTAGTCAGAGTCCGCTTGTGCTACTCCGGTAAAGCTCCAGAGTATTGCCGCGCACAAGAAGAGGAAGGGAAAACGGCTCAATAACTTCAAGATGTCCTCCTTGTGGAAAGCTCATCGCTTGCCAATTCGATTCTTTTGCCTGTCTATTGACTGATGAATCTACGGCATATAAAAAACCGCAATTCATGAGTTTTGACGTAAACCCGCGCTCGAAGCCGGGACTGAGTCTTCACTGCTCTATCGGCAGTTTGGACGCAAAACTTTAATTGCAGCAGACCCACTGGATCCGCTAAGCAGTCCAGTGCAAATTGCTTTCCACGAATTATGTTAGAGTTATGCTGTTGACCTCCTCATACACCTTTTCATATTCCGCTGCGCAGCGGTTCAGAGTCAGGTAGTTTTGGGCGCGGATTTGAGCGGAAGAGCCAAGCTTTGCGCGCAATTCAGAGTCCTTGATTAAGAGCCTTAGTTGATCGGCTAAATGCCCGACATTCCCCGAGGTGAATACGAGCGATTCCTCCCCGGGGCGGGCTGCTTCGAGGCAGCCTCCGGCGGAAGTTACCACACTGGCCAGCCCATGTTGCATTGCTTCAACGAGCGCCAGCGAGAAGCCTTCCGTCCGCGAGGCGACGGCAAAGAGATCCAGACAGCCCAGAAATCCCTGCCTTGTGTCCAGTGTGTCCAGCAGCCGGACTCTTTTCGATAATCCTGAGCAATCAATCTGTTCCTGTAATAAGTTCCTAACCTGATTATCGCCTAAAACGCCTCCGCCGGCAATCAGAAGCATGCTGTTTTCGAATTGTGGAGCAAGCCTCGCGAATGCGTCAATCAACAGATCAAAGCCTTTCACCGGAGACAGATGGCCAAGTGAGCCGATCACGAATGCGTCCGGCGCGATATTGAATCGAGCTCTGGCTTCATCGCGGGAAATCGTACCGGGATTAAAGGGCAAACCGTCATGCACGACGCGCAGTTTTTTGCGGCTGACGCCGATTTGCAGCAGCTGCCCCTTGACATAGTCTGAGATAGCGACAATCCGGCTGGCCGACCTTGTCGATAAAAAATCTCCGGCAGCATGACGAAGTAAAAGATACGGTTTCAGCAACGGCCGCTTTACTGCCGAAGGACTGTAGGCGTATAGCTTCCAGGAGCCGTGAATCGTTGCCGTCCAAGGGATCTTCAGCTCGGGCAGTGTACGGTGACAAACCAGATTTGTTTTCGGCACATGAGAATGCACAAGATCGGGCTTGAAGCCGGCCACCGTCTGCCGCAGCAGCCTGTTCAGCTCATTCCAGTAGTCGCGCTTGCCGGTTTGTTTATCCGCCTCACGAAGCACGATAGGGACGGATTCCGACTCAGCATAAGTCTGGGTCGCGCCGCCTTCCATCAGATGCACGAGTACGTCATGTCCGGCAAACATCTGCGCCTTCGCTAATAACAAGCACATGACTTCGGCGCCGCCTAAGTGCGGTGAGGACAGGACATGCAGGATCTTCATGCGGGCAGTCCCCGGCGGTAGATGGCGCGTTCGGCGTGTGCCGCTTTCGCCCGCAATTTGGCTTTGCGTCCGCCGCCCAGACACATAAAAATCCACAGCAGCATTTCGCGAATCAGCAGCGCGCTTCTCATGTATCTGCGCAGCCGCTTCAGTCCGGCTTTTCCGTGGTGCTTCAGGAAATATTTCATCGCGCTGCTGGCATGAATGCGGCGGATCTTCTCGAAATGCTTGGACATGGTGGTCGAACGATGATGGCGAATCGTTGCATCCCGCACGACATGAACTTCAAATCCGGCTTCGTGAACGCGCCGGCACCAGTCCACCTCTTCGAAGAAGATGAAAAAGCGCGGATCGAGCTCGCCGACCTGCTCGCGCGCCTTGCCGCTGATCATCAGCGCGCTGCCTTCGATCTGCTCGACGGCGTCCAGCGCGATCAAGGGGCAGTCTCCGTAGATATAGCCATTCAGTTTCTTTGACCAGGGGAACAGCGCGTTCAGTTTGAGGGTTTCACTGAAGAGATCGAAAGGTGTGGGAAAACGCCGCGCGGCGCGATAA
>JAHIZR010000224.1 GCA_018814465.1 bacterium
GGCAGCAATATCATCAATCATCACAAAGTGCGGCGCGGAGAGATGGAGCGGGGCTGGGCGGAGTCGGAAATTATTATTGAGAAAGATTTCCAGACGCAGTTTATCGAACATGCCTATATGGAGCCGGAGTCGGCGGTATGTTTGCCGCGTCCTGACGGCGTGATGGAAGTCTACGGTAGCATGCAGCATCCATTCAGCACGCGACGGTTCGTGGCGACGCTGTTGGGCGTGAAGCTGTCGGAAGTCGAAGTGAAAACGATTCCGATGGGGGGAGGATTCGGCGGGAAGGATGATACGGCGGCGATTGTCTGCGCGCGTGCGGCACTGGCGGCGCAGGTTACGGGTCGTCCGGTGAAGATGACTTATGACCGGGAATGGTCGATTCGCGAGAGCTATAAGCGGCATCCTTATTTCGTTCATTACAAGATGGGTTTGACGAAGAATGGATTAATTCGCGCCGTGGAAACGCGCGTCGTGGCGGACGCCGGAGCCTATTGCTCGGTAACGCCGTGGGTGACGTGGCGTTCAACGGTGCAGTGCTGCGGACCGTATGAAGTGCCGCATGTGCATGCGGATGTTTTCGGCGTCTATACGAACAATGTATTCACGGGCGCCATGCGCGGTTTCGGCTCACCTCAGATGAATTTCGTGGTTGAGCAGATGGTGGAAATCGCGGCGGAAAAGACGGGGCTTTCTGCAATTGAATTACGCCGCCGGAATATGGTGAAGCAGGGGAGCATCACGATTACCGGACAGAAATTGGATAACCATGTCGTCAGTCTGTCGCAGGTTTTGGACGCGGTGCTGAAGGAATCGGATTACGAACGGAAGCTGAGCAGTTGTTCTTATGGCAAAGGCGAAGCGGATAAGTTCTATGGTATCGGACTCGCTCTCAGCTATCGCGGGATGAGTCTGGGGGCGGAGGGGATGGATTTCAACTCCGCGATCATCAACGTGCAGTTCGACGGTTCGATCCTGCTGGAAGTGGGAGTGCATGAAAACGGGCAAGGTTCCGAGAGTACAATGATGATGCTGTTAGCGGAGGAATTGGGCGTCAGCCTGTCCCGGATTCGCTATCGTCAGCCTTCCACCGCGAATATTCCTGACGGCGGAACGACGGTTGCTTCACGTGCAACACTGATGGGAGGCGGAGCGGTCGTGAATGCGGCACGCAAACTGAAACAGCAAATGGCGGAATTGCTGGCGGATAAACTGGAATGCACAGCCGACGAGATCGAATTCAGGAATGATACTCTGTTCGGTGCAAATGGCAACACAATAACATTCGATAATGCTGTCAATGAACTATATAAAATGCAGGAATTCCCTTATGCCTTCGGAACGTTCAAGGCTCCGAAGGTAACGTGGAACGAAGAGACTGGACAAGGAAACGCCTATTTCACTTGGGTGTACGGTTGTCAATGTGTTGAACTGACTGTCAGCCGCAAGACCGGAAAAGTAAAACTACTGAATGCCTGGGCGGCGCATGATGTCGGAAAAGCGGTGAACCGGGAGATGCTGCTTGGTCAATACTACGGCGGAATGGCGATGGGGATCGGATACGGCTTGCATGAAGAGGTGCTGATCGACAACGGAAGGATCAGGAATACGAATCTGAACAAGTACCGGATTCCGCGCGCCGCAGCCATGCCGGAGATGAAAGCGATAGTGATCGAGAATGCCGATCCGGTATCGCCGTCGGGAGCAAAAGGGATCGGCGAACCGACCAATGAATTGATGGCTCCGGCGATTGCGAATGCGATTTATGGCGCGACCGGCAAACGCTGCTATCGCCTGCCGATCAAGGTGGAGGGCGCGGCATGAAGCTTACCGTAAATGGGAAAGTTCATCAGGTTACCGAAGAACAAAGCCGGATGAAGCTGCTGCGCTATCTGCGTGAAGTGTTGAACCTGACGGGCGCGAAGAAAGGCTGCGGAATCGGAATCTGCGGCACTTGCAGCGTGCTGGTCGACAATGAGGTTAAAGCGGGTTGTCAGACGACAGTGGCGGAAGTTGCGTATAAAGAGATTGTAACCATCGAAGGATTCCATGCCAAAGACGGCGGCTTGCATCCTCTGCAGCAGGCATTCATCGATCACGGCGCGATTCAATGCGGTTTCTGCACACCGGGCATGGTGTTGACGGCGCATGCCTTTTTGCTAAAGCATCCTAACCCGACGCGGGAGAAAATCCGCAGCGCGATTACCGGAAACCTCTGCCGCTGTACCGGCTATCAGCAGATCATTGACGCTATCGAGGCGGCGGCAGTTTATTATCAGAATGTACCTATTAGTGAACAATAAGCAGAATAGAGAATGAACGAATTCAGACAGCTTGAAAAGTTTGATCTTTCGGATTATGGAGACGACTTCCTGCTGACATGGGAAAAATCGCTGAGCGAGCTCAA
>JAHIZR010000225.1 GCA_018814465.1 bacterium
CCATGCAAAGAGTGCAAACAGGATCGCGCTCATTTCCATGCTGTGCGGTTTTGTGGTGCTGGAGAGCCTCCCCGCGATCCTTGTCAATCATAATTATGAAGCTTCCATTGACCGCTTCAAGACATTACTCGCGATCGACAAATCACGGGCGGCATACGGCTGGGAGAATTTGGCGCTGCATTATCAACGGCGGGGGATGATCGAAAACCGCCTGGATGCGTGGCAGCACGCGGCAGAGATCGAGCGCAATCCTCGCTATATTTTCAATTATGCGGATGCGCTGAAGCTGGCGGGCCGGTTGGACGACGCGATCCCCTATTATATCGAAGCGGCGCTGATGATGAAGGATTCCGAGATCAAGATTTATCGCGAGCAGTTGCTGTATATTTCGGCAGCCTTGATTGTGGACGAGAAATTCGACAAGGCGCGCGAGGTGCTTGATGTGGCGGCGGAGATTATGCCGGACAATGACTATCCGCGTCGGCTCCTTTTTATGCTGGATGATGCGGTAGTGGTAGACAGCCTGATCAAGGCTGAAGACTATGAGGGAGCGAAAGCCGCGACTCTGGCCTCGCGAGAAAAAGACCCGCAGAATTCCTACTGGGTGGAAATCCATAGTAAGATCAAGCGACTGCAGGGAAGAGAATAGCTGAACACACAAGCTTCCGGCCGGGTTGCGGGAGATGACGATCACCCATATTATTGAAACCTATGCGCTGCTCAGTCCGGCTCGGCGACTAAAGAATCCCCCTTTATCCCCCCGTGAACGGGCGGAGATAAGAGAAGCCCTCTGTCGATGAAGACAGAGGGCTTATTATATGCAAGTGTTAAGAAGCAGGTTTATTTGACGAGCATCAGCTTTCGAACCGCGGAGAAGTCGCCGGCAGTCAACTGATAGAAATAAGTTCCGGTTGAAAGATCGGCGGCATTAAACTCAACCGTGTGCAAGCCTGAGTTCACAGTGCCGTTAACCAGCACGGCCACTTCACGACCCATCATATCAAAGATGGCCAGTCTGACCAATCCCGCTTCGGGCAGCTTGAAGGAAATCGAAGTGGTCGGGTTGAAGGGATTCGGGTAGTTCTGGAATAGATCATATTCGGTTACTTCAGCGGCGGAACCGGTTGCTGAAGCGGTGACGATTTGATCGAAGACATTACTGGAGCCGTCGAAATCATGGTTTGACAGGCGATAGCTGTAAATCGTGCCGGGGACAACCGCCGCATCATTGTAGATGTATTCGTATCCGGCAGCGCTGTTGCCGTAGCTGTTGACTTGCGCGATCGTATTCCATGAGGTTCCGGCGCTGCGTTCAATCGAGTAGTACTCGACATCCGCTTCCGATGCCGTGTTCCAGCGCAGGGTAATACTGTTCTCGTTTGCGATGGCTTCAAAGCCGACGAGTTCGACAGGCAGTTCCTTGTCGCAATCTTCTTCGACGAGGTCTCCGTTATTGTGTGTGCCGTCGACGAAATTCTCGTTGATGTCGGCGATCACATCACTCAGGTTGGAAATCGAAGTGCCGGCAGGCAGAATGGATGGATTGCCGCCTAAGACTTCGTTGGCGAGAGCGAATAACTCCTGAACCGTCATACCGGTGAACGGCTCGCCCGGCTGCGGCACTGAGTGCTTATAGTAAAGGTCACCGAGCGGACCGAAGCCGGGGACATTCGCCGAGACCATACCCATCGTTACCGCAAGAGCAGTTACCTGTCCGGCGAAAACACCGGCTTCCGTATCTCCAACAGGATCAACGTAGTCTTGAGTAAGCATATCCGGCGTACCACCAGTCACAAGAAAAGTAGCAACTGCCGCTGATGAAGTAAAAGTAATCGTATAGATTCCGCCGACTACCAAACCTCCCGGGAAAGCGGCGTTCCAGTTATTATCGCGAATACAGCCGGGGTTATTGCCGTTGCAGTTGCCGCCCCATCCGCCCTGAGTTTGGGTGCGGTAGCCTTCCGGCATGCAGGGATCGTACTGTGCAAATGCAGACACCGCTGTAAGGGTCAGTATTGCAAGTGTTAAAACAAGAGTCGTCAGTTTTCTCATTCGAATCGCCTTTCTATCTCAATTATCGAATCATCGAATTCGGTTGAGTGACAATCTAATTGAGACTTTGCGAAACTCCAAGGCGATACGGTTCTCTATTTGAGCACTTGCATGTTAAAGCGATTTTTTAAAGTGTAGTAACTATAATCACAGCACGGGTTACAGCTATATTAAGTATAACTGGAAGGAGTTATTTGATTGCCTGATTGATTTTGTACTAAAACTCCCGAATTTCGTACCTCTCTTTCAAGAGTCAGTAGAGAGCATAAGAGTGACAGGTGCAATAGTATTTGTAAAGTACAGGTGACCCATCGTGCCTCCTCGCCACGTTGGAAAGAGAGCAGAGAGACCCCCCACTTTTTCGGACTGCTTTCCGGCCGGGTTGCGCGAGAAAACGATCTCCCCTGCTATTGAAAACGGTCGCTGCTTAATCCGGCTCGGCGACAAAAGAGATCCCCTTTGTATTCCCCTCGTGAACGGGGGGAAAGTAAAAACAGAAACCCCCGCCGATCGCGATTCGGCGGGGGTTCATATTTTGCCTGCGGGGAGCAGGCGTTCACGATGAAGTGAATGTTACTTCATCAGGACCATCTTCATTTGCGCGGTGAAGCCATTGGCTTCCATGCGATACAGATAGAGTCCGGAAGTCAGGTTGGCGGCATCGAAGCTGACAACATGACGACCCGCATCCATCGTGCCGTTGACGAGGGAGGCGACTTCCTGACCGAGCACGTTGTACACGGACAGGGTGACGAATCCGGATTCAACCATATCGAAGGCGATGCTGGTTTCGGGGTTGAAGGGATTCGGGAAGTTCTGATGCAGAGCGTATTCGGTGATGGTCGCGCTGTTAAAGGACGGAGTGGCTTCCACAGTGGAAAGCTCAGTGCGGCTGCCGTCCATGCCAACCATCATCAGCGCGTAGGTATAGGTCGTGCCGTTTTCGACATTGCCGTCGGTCCAAGCATACTCGGCGCCATTGGCAGTGTTGCGGGCTTCTACCGTGTAGACCAGCTCGCTGTTACGGAGGACTTCAAAGTTGCTGACGTCGGTCTCGGAAGCGGTGTTCCAATTCAGCGCGATAGAACCATCATTTGCCGTTGCGGTGAAGGAGGCCAGTTCGACGGGCAGAATGACGTCACTGCCGACTTCGCCAGCGGCACCCTGCTCAACACAAGGATAATCGAGGTCGGTGAACTCAGGCATGCCATGTCCCGGCCAATCAGCGGGATTCCAGGATTCGTAGGTCACTTCTTCATCGCAGACTTCGCAGACAGCCATGATAAAGCCGCCGGGGGCGATGGTATAGCCGCCGGTATCGGTCGGGTAGCCATTATCTTCGGCGAGGGTGGTTCCGATGAGATCCATGCTCTCGTTGTAAGCAAGAATAACGTTGCCGCCGGTCGCGTGAGTGCTGCCATTAGAATCCATGAGGATGCCGCCGGTGGTGGTCAGGTCGAGAGCGGTTCCGAAGACATCGACACCAGTGATGTATGCAGAGGTACTGATAATTCGGGCACGCGGGCGGAAGGTGTTCAGTCCCTTGCTCTTGATGAAGAGCCAGCCGGAATAGCTGCCATCGAGACCGATAGTAACCGTAGGCTTGGAATCATAAGATGTGCTGGAACTCCAGCCGTATGTGTCTGTGTAATGGAAGGGGTTATAGCTTCCACTGTACACCTTCAGCTGAACATCTTCACCAGCAGCATCCGTCCAGTTTTCGATTGTGATGTGAACCGCGAAGGGGATTGCTTCGTCAGTTGCATCGCCATCCCAGCAAAGCGGGGCGACGTCACAGGTGATGGTCGGAGAAACAAAGGTATCAAACGGATTGGTCAGGGCGGGTCCGGGGAAGCTTGTGGAAGTGGCTTCCAGAATAACGCCGGTATCCAGAGCATCATAGAGCAGATTGTAGAAATTGGATTGACCATTCGCGCTCATAATCGTCAGACCAGTGACAGCACTCAGATTGCCGATACCGGTGTTGACCGACAGGGTGATATTCTCATCCGGCCAGTCTTCGTCCACGCCGCCGTTTTCATCCACAAAACCGGCACGGACGAGGAAGGATTGATTCACACCGACCAGCGCGGGTGGCTGGGTAGTGATGCCGATCGCGGTGGCGACGACATCGATTTCATTATTCAGATCGCCGGACTCAACAACCGGATCGGTAAGATCAAAGAAAGCACCGGTCGGGTCAACGGTAAAGTTCGCCGGGCCGAGATCAAACTCGAGGCGGGAGTGATCCGCGTAGTAAGGCAGCGGATTCAGCCAGACTGCCAGTTCCAGATTTACGGCCGCGCCGCCGTCAGTCAGAACCAAGGCAGGAACAAAACTGAACACAATGCTGGATGAGTTGATCGTTCCGACATAGGTATTGGTGCCGTCGAACAGTTCAGCTCCGGCCAGTGCGACCGTCCAGGAGATGTCATTCATATCGCCCTGAACGAAGGTAAGTCCGTCAATGATTGTATTCTGAGCAAGACCGCCATCACCTGCGTCATAAATCTGGCAGGTATGAACGATCTGCTTTTCGGCTTGGGTATCAACCAAGGAACTGATCGTGGTCTGGGCACCGACACCACTGGCGATGACGTGCGCGTCTGATTCGTTGGTCGGACCGCCAGCTTCGCCATCGACACGGATGTTGTCGTAAGCGATTTCTTCATCGCCGGATTCAAAGCGGGTTACAACTTTGACGACCATATTGTCGCCGGTTCCGGGCACATTAAAGGTGTAGTCCTGGAAGTTGGCATAGTCGCTGATTTCGACATCACCATGTCCGTCGAGATCCAAGTCTTGTCCAAACTTTCCATTTGAAGAGTCGGCGAGACTGACGAGAGTGAATTGCCCAATCAGGACATCAGCACCTCCGTCAATGCTGACATACACTTTCAAATAGTCGCCATTACCCTGGGAAGCGGTATCATACTTATTTGCATCCTTAGCATTGAGTGCAATCGTTACCGTCAGATTGTTGTAGCCAGCTACTGATACTGCGTCTATCGCAACGGTATGGATACCATCCGAAGGCAGTGGGGTGCTGCCGTTCGTGTCTTCACCACCGATAAACCAGTCGCCATCAATGGAACCGAGCGCGACTGTAAAACCGGAAGGCAGAGTACCGGTTGCATCGACGTGCAGGAAATAATCGGTGGCTGTTGCGCCTTGTGCGAATCCGGGCGTACAAGTATAACCGGTCGTCGTCTCGAAGCTTTCTGCGCCGAGCTGAACCGCCATAGCGGGAATAGCCAGCAGAGTTGCCAGAATGGTCAGGATCAAAAATGTCTTTACATGTTTCATTCGGATCTACCTCCAAAATTCAACGTTTATCAATTGCTACTATATTAAGCCTACTATTTCTTCTAACTATAGCAAGATAAGTAATAACTCCAAGTTTGGCAATAGTCTTCGTCCATCAAATGAAAGTTAGCCATTGATTTTACTCATTGATTATCAGCTAATTAGACTTCATTGGGATAGTATTAGAGGCTAAAAAGAGAGTGCGGGTCAGCAGTGGTCGGTGGGGAGAAGGAATGGAAGTGGAAAGCGGGATTCCGGATAACTCGCTTCCGAAGACTGCAGCGAGTTTCCGGAATGACAATGCTCCCTCCATTTGTCTTCGACGAAATAGGGGGGAATGAAGAAGCAAAAACCCCCGCCGATCGCGAATCGGCGGGGGTCAATTATGCGTCTGCTAATGCAGACAAGCGATGAAGTTAATATTACTTCATCAGGACATTTTTAAGAGTCTGGCTGAAGCCGTCAGATTCGATGCGGGTGAAGTACAAACCGGAAGGCAGATCAGCGCCGCTGAAAGTGAAGCTGTGAGCTCCGGCATCGAGGCGGCCGTTGTTCAGGACGGCGACTTCCTGGCCGATGGAATTGAAGACAACCACGGAAACCTGCTCAGCCTTCGGAATCGCAAAGCTGATGGTGGTTTCGGGGTTGAAAGGATTCGGGTAGCTGGTCGCGACATAGTATTCCGTCACGAGACCGGGAGCCGCATCTACATCTGTGATCCCTTCGCCGGTTACCGGGACGGCTGTGGGGCTGTTTTCATCGTTGCTGACAATGGAGATGTCACCGGAATAAACCTGCGCGGCGGTCGGAGCGAAGGTAACGGTAATGAGGCGGGTGGAACCCGGAGTGACGGCCGTGGCGGTCGGAGTAACGGTATAGCCAGCGGGAGCGGTAATCGAAGTCACGAGCAGGTTGGCAGCGCCGGTGTTACCGATCGTGAAGGTCAGATCATCAGTTGTACCAACTTCAACACCTTGGAAGTCCAGGCTGGTTGGATCCACAGTCAGGATGGGCAGGGGAGCGCCTTCCAAGGTTACGGTTAAATTACCAGTGCCGGTTGCTGTACCCCAGCCGCCGACACGAACCAGATAGCAAGCGCCGGAGCTTACTTCGAAATCGAGAATCGAAGTGTAGCCGGCACAACCGTCGCCATCGTCGTTGCAGGCATGGAAGAATTCATTGGTTGTCGGGCAGGGAGCGCACGTTGCGTCACCAGTGGTGTAGCAGGCTAAACGGGTATCATAGGTTGCATCATTACAGGTGCTGAAGGTTGCCATGCCGGTGCCGGGGGCGATCCAGGAAACCCAGATATCCGCGGCGAAATCGAGTCCGGCACCTTCATCACATTCCGCAGGCAGTTCAGCGATTGAAGCATCAATGGTGGCGCTTGCAGTCGAGAAGGGGAAGACACCTTCGCCGGAGAGAACGTAGGGATCATCGCAGTCATCATTTTGAATGATCGGCAGGGCGTTCATGGTCATGTTCTGGGTAGTAGTCTGACCAAGTGTGATGACGACACCGGTCGCACTGGCGGGTTCATAGACAGGATTAGTGAAGTTGACGGTGTAGGTCCCAGGAGTAACATCATTCAGGGTATAAACACCCGTGGCGTTAGTTGTCCCGGAGCTGCCTTCACCGGCGACGGTAACTGTAACACCAGAGATCGGGGCGGAAGTTGCGGCATCGGTAACCGTACCGGTAAGGGTACCGCCGGGAGCGATACTTTCGATGGCGATCAGGTCAAAAGCAGCCTGCGCGCCGTCCACACCGACATAGCGGAAACCAAACTTGACATTGGCATTACCAGCATACTGAGAGACGTTAACGGAAGTGTTATACCATTCCCAGTTTTCAAAGACGCCCTGTTCAGCTTCGCTCCAGAGCGCGGTTGCTACCCAAGTGGCGCCGCCGTCCGTTGAGACTTTGAGTTCGATATCATAGTTATCATTGGGAGTAACGCCCCAATAATAGCTCATCATCCACCAGAAGGAGACCTGATAAGAAGCCGCTGTACTCGACATATCGATGACCGGAGAAATCAGCCACTCGTCCTGCGGGGAGAGAGCGGGGTCATATTCGCAGTCCATCGCGCCGGTTCCTTCATAGAAGGTGGCAGTGGTGTGGCGCCAAGTGTAGGCGCTGTTCTGAATAGTCCGCGTCCAGTTCGTGGGCGGGAAGGTCGGAGTATTGAAATCGGCACTGGCAAGAACCTCATCCAGAGTACCGGAGGAGTGGTGATCCGCAGCGCGGAGGGTAGTTGCAGGTGCGTTCTTCGCCGCAGGATCAAGTGGTTGACCCTTGATAAAGTTGTCGGCGAAGGCGGAAGAGGCGAGCAGGATCGAAGCGAGCAGCACGAACGAAACAGTTAACTTAAGACGCATGTGAGTTCTCCCTCATGGTGAACAGGTTGAAAATATTTAGTTTAAAGAATGTGCTTGTTTTAAGAATTAAAATTAAGCAATTGTTACGAAAGTGTCAAGTGAGGTCGCGATGAATTGGCGTGCCGACTTCATATTTTTCAGTGAATTGAATGAAAGTAAGAAAATGAGTAGACGGGCCAGAAAATGCAGATTCATCTAACGAATGGGAGCCAGCACGCTTATCTGAGATCAAGCGATCTTATTTCAGCAGGATCATTTTGTGAGTTTGATGATAGTCACTTGCTTCGAATACCGCGAAGTAAATCCCCGAAGCAAGATTCACTCCATCGAATTGAACGGAATATGATCCTGCGCTTACCTGCTCATTGATGAGCGATGCGACTTGCCGGCCGAGCGTATTATAGATATTCAGTGAGACATGAGCGGAAACGGGCAAATCGAACATTAGGTTGGTCGAAGGATTGAAAGGATTCGGGTAGTTACCGTGGAATTGAATCGCTGCAGGAATTGCAGACTCGGCGGGGTTCGTATTCACCTGTGTATCGATAATGAGTTCCACATTATCAACGGTTCCTTCATTGCCCGGCACATGGTCGATGGCGATCAGTTTCCAGATTCCGGCGGTGGCTAATCCATCAAAGCTGTGTAGTACCTGATAGGGTCGCCAGCTTCCGGTGTAGTTGGAAGTACTGTCCGCATAGGCGAAGGCGACGTCGGCTTCGTCATCGAAGCGGGTATTGACGAAGTTTTCGCCGGTCAAATTATAGGGTTCTTCGGTAACGAGCTGGACCTGAGTTCCGGAGGGACTTTCGAGCATGAAGGTCATTTCGGAAATCATGGGGTGTGTGATATTCAAGATGACGTCGAGATCCCTGACCGTATCCTGCATTGAGATGTCGATTTCAAAGATGTCCGTTTCCACAGGCGGGATGGAATTGATATGGAGGGTAACATCGGTAATTGAGCCGGAATCACCTGCCGCATTGTCGGCTGCGATGAGAGTCCACGTCCCCTGCGCGCTGTGGCCGTTGAAAGCACTAAGCGGTTCGGCGGGAATCCAGCTTCCTGAATAGTTGCTGGTGCCATCGGCATAGGAGAAGGCTTGCGAAGCCTGATCGTCGAAGCGGGTGTTGGTCAGATTCGCACCGGCGGGGGATGTTTCCGATACATCCACAAGCTGGACGGTAACATTGAACGGACTCTCCAAAGCGAAAGACATATCGGAAATGTAGGGATGAGTAACGTTTAAGGTAATGTCAAGGTCCTCGATGATATCGGGCGTCGCCACTTCAATCGGCCAGGAAGCAGTGCCATTGTCGGGAATCGGGATGATGTCGCGGGGGACTGACAAGGAAACTACATCAATGCCGGCTTCGGCGCCACCCTCGCCGCTGTAGCGCCACGCCAAACGAGCATTGGGATTATTGGCGAACTCGACCATATCAACAGCAGCCGTGTACCACTCGAAGTTGTTAAAAGTTGCGGTTGTAACGGAATCCTCGGTCCACAGAACTGTATTGAAGTTCGCGCCGCCGTCGAGCGATAGTCTCAGTTCCAAGTCATAGTTATCGTGTGGAAAGACACCCCAGTAATAGCTCATCATCCACTTAAAGGACAAGTCCCAGCTTATCGGATGTACTGAATCCGGCGGCGGGGCTTCAGGCAAGCTGAAGGCAGGTGAGATCAGCCATTCATCCTGCAAGGCTCCGGTTGAATCCCAGAGCACGCCTGCGTTAAAGGGTGGATCATGGGGATTTACAGGCGAGAGATAATCCTGCGCGAACCAAGTATAAGTGGGATGATTCGTATTCAGAGTTTGAATCGTCCAGCCTTCCGGGGGAAAGATGCGGCTGTTGAAGTTTTC
>JAHIZR010000226.1 GCA_018814465.1 bacterium
ATCTATCGTCCCTTCCTTTACTAACCCCCACCGTCCCCGGTGGGGTTTTGTGCGTGTGTCCCCCAGCGTGTCATTCTGAGAACTGCAACACCACGAGACTTCACAGCATACATTAGCTTGCAGTCCGAAGAATCACTAAGAGTCTCCGGAGGAAGCAACTTTGAGTGATCCTTCATTCCGCAAAGCCTGCATTCAGGATGACACGGAGAGGGGGCACGCCTATGCAGGATGACACGGGAAGGGATGAGGGCGGAGGGATGAGGGATGAAAGCGGAAATTTGAAATGAGAAATTAGAAACCTGAATGCAAGCAGGGCAGTGCGAGTCAAGATTCCGGGCAGGTGAAGACACCTGCCGCGGCGGAGGCAGGGACGCAATTCGATTTCCCCCCTGCTCTCGGGTGAAACAGAGAAGAGATTCTCATTTGCTTATCCGTTCAAATTTTCGTATATTGTAGTTTGTGCTTTAGTGGGTCAACAATCTAAAAACACATTCTATAAGGTCCCTCTAATACGAAAACAGACACCCCTAATCGCTCTTTACCCGAAAAATACACCGGAATCTCAACTCGGAACTTTCGATAACTTCTTAGCATTCAATCAATAACCGAGTTCGTTCGGTAAAAAAAATATTTCCGTATCCTATACTCTATAGCAACCCGGGGACGACATGGTTTCGACGGGATGTTTGGATGTCATTGGGAGCAGGCGGAGGCTGGAGCATCCTCCTTAATCAGGTTCCAAACTTAATAAGTGCCAATGACACTTATGCAATGGCTGCCTAACTAATTAGGTAACCTGTCTATCCGGAGCGCGCCCGACTGCCCCGGCTTTAGACACCATAACTCTCGGGCTGGCTCTCTGGACCCGCCGCGATCCAAGGGCGAGACTTAGCGGCTGGCTTGCTGCTCGCCTTGTCGCTTGAGTGAGTAGCCGGCAAGAACCAATCAAACGAACAAGCCTGTAGCGCCCGGTGTGGTCCACTTCTCGGACGCGGGTTCGATTCCCGCCGTCTCCACAATTAAATCCTTGTTAAGTATATACTTAACAAGGATTTGTTTTTTTGAGGGGATAGATAGAGTAATATGTAAAGAATACTAGTCGTTGATTTACTCTTGTTATAGCTCTCGGGCTATGTTAAACTCAATCAATCGATCTGACCTTGAATACCTGCTTTCTGAATTAACGAATCTGTTTCACTCGATTCATTGTTTTCGAATACAAGGTAAGAAGTAGCGGTTCCTTTGAATCTTTGAAGACGTATTGTGGACAAACTTGGACTGGCTGTCGCCAGATCATTTTTACGTACATTACTCGGACCATACCAGCCATGCACCAGCTTTTGCTTATCTGTTTCGGGATAGTCGCGAGGATCAAGATAGACGTAACCGATGATACTTTCATCACTGACTCTGTAGATTTCAAAGCGGCCTGGATTCAGGTTCCAGACTTCAAAAACCGCTACCGAATCCCCTGAACTGAGAATGATATTCTCCTCAAATCCGAGATTTTTTTCATGTTGAAATTCCGTATAGTACATCGTATCAGGTTTCGTCTGGACATAGATTCTATGAACGGTGCATCCCGAGAGAATAGTTGATAATGCGAGTAATATGATGTGCCTGATAAGCATGTTTGACTCCTCAGAATTAAGGTTGCTTGAAAGAGCAGGTTGCGAGTAATATTTCAAGAAGGCGGATGTGCATCTCGTCAGTATCCACCGCTGCTCCAGCCGTTACCGCCATAGCCGTTACCCATATCAATGTCAAAATTAAGCTCCATATTACTCATCGCTGCAAAAAACAGCGCCACCATCAGGGCGTCGGCTGCTGCGCCGACTCCCAATCCCAGTGCCCAATAGTTAGTCGTTTTAGGCGGTGCATAAACGAGATCGATGTTCTGCAATGGAATTCGTTGATTCGCATTTTCCTTTTCTAAAATCAGATAATCTATGCTTCGATTGATCACGTATTTCCGCTTGGCCTGATACCTATCAACTGTTTCTCCTGACCATAGATTATGATTGTAGTCATTTCCGTGTAAATCAGAGACTCGACAGACTGTATTAAGTGCCATGCGGTAGTCATTGCCATTTCGCTGATAATGTATCCAACCGCTATTCAAACCAGTAAAAACACATCTACTTGAATGGTTCTCGAATCCTGAAATGACTATTGTATCACCTGTGCAAGGGAGAAGTGAAGACGATCCCTTGATTGCTTGACCTTCTTCGGGCAAATAGAGTGTGTCCGAATAGTTTTCCACACCTTTGAACACACCGAGTAGCGTATCTCCATTAACACATACTATCTGAATTTCGCGCTTGTACGGAAGCTTGCGAATGTTGCTGCGATTCACTCGATGTTCCTTAGCATTTGAGATGTCCTTTGCCAGTTCGACACCGAAGCCAACCG
>JAHIZR010000227.1 GCA_018814465.1 bacterium
ATGCTTGAGAAGTCCGCCGTGTGTCTTGTGGGAACGACCATCAGGTGACCGCTGGTATAGGGGAAGAGATTCATCACCAGAAAGCAGCGCTCGAAGCGATGCAGGATGAGGTTTTTTCGGTCATCGGAAGCGGCCAGCATCTCACAGAAGACGCAGGCGGCGTCGGGATTATCCTGAACAGTCGTTTTAATGTACTCCATTCTCCATGGCGCCCAGAGACGGTCCAAGGCAATTATTCCTCTTCTTTTTCTTCGATGAACTCGGCGACAATCTTGGCCTGAACTTCGGCGGGGACATCTTCGTAGTGCGAGAAGACTTGCCGGGCCGTGCCGCGACCCTGCGTCATCGAACGCAGCGAAGTGGCATAGCGGTAGAGTTCCTTCTGGGGAACCTGCGCTTTAATGACCTGGTAGCGGCCTTCGCCTTCCATGCCCTGGATTTTGCCGCGCCGGCTGGACAGGTCTCCCATCACGTCGCCCATGTATTCCTCGGGGACTTTGACCGTGAGCTCGTAGATGGGTTCAAGGAGCAGCGGCTTGCACTTCACGAAGGCGGCCTTAAAACCGAGACGCCCCGCGATTTTGAAAGCCAATTCGGACGAATCGACATCGTGGAACTTGCCGTCAAAGAGGGTGACTTTGACATCGACGACGGGATATCCTGCGACGACGCCGCGTTTCATGGTTTCGATAATGCCTTTATCAACGGCGGGAACGAATCGTCCGGGGATCGCGCCGCCGACGATGGCATCGACGAATTCATAGCCCTGACCGCGCGGCTGTTTTTCCAGCTTGACATAAACAACACCGAACTGACCGCGACCGCCGGACTGCTTTTTGTGCTTGCCTTCGGCTTCGGCCGTACCGCGAATCGTCTCACGGAAGGGGACCTTCGGTTCGATCATGTTCACTTCAACATGATAGCGGTCTTTGAGTTTGGTGAGCAGGTTGTTGAAGTGGAGGTCGCCCTGACCCTTGAGGAGGAGCTGCGACAGCTCGGCATCCTGAATGAGTTCAAAGCTGGGGTCTTCGGCATGCAGCGCATTCAAACCGGTGGCGATTTTATCTTCATCGCCTTTATTGACCGGAACGAGCGCGGTATCAAGGACAGGGAGCGGGAACGCGATCGCCGGCAGGAGCACCTGATTGTTTTTATCGCAGAGGGTATCGCCGGTGTGGGTATCCTTCAGTTTGACCATTGTGCCGATGTCGCCCGCGATGAGCTTGTCGGTGCTTTCGCGTTCCTTACCGCACATATGAAAGAGTTGGCCGATTTTTTCGCCGTTATTCTTGCTCGCATTGAAGAGGTCGGTGCCTTGATTGATGGAGCCTGCGAAGACCCTGACAAAGGACATTTCGCCGACATGCTGTTCGACAACGGTTTTAAAGACAAAGGCTACCGTCGGTTCGGAAACATCTGTCCGGATGTCGATTTCGGTTTCGCTGTTGGGTTTGCGGCCCTTGAGCAGCGGACGGTTCAGGGGCGAGGGGCCGTAGGTTTTGAGAAAGTCATGGAGGCGGCTCATACCGACAACGGTTGAACCGGCGCCGCAGAGCACGGGGAAGAATTTGCTTTTCGCGATGCCGATGGCCATTCCTTTTTCGAACTGCTCCTGATTCAGTTCTCCCTTATCGAAGAAGATTTCAAGCAGTTCATCATCGGACTCGGCGGCGGCTTCCATGAGTTTGGCGCGCAGTTCTTCGGCTTTGGCCTTGTCATCGGCGGACAATTCGAACTCAGTGACGTGACCTGTGGAATCTTCAGCGTACTTGTAGCCTTTCAGGGTCAACGCGCAGCCGATGGAGTTGAAGCCGGGGCCGGGACTAATGGGGAAGTTAACGGGCAGGACATTCGTTCCGAACTCGTCTTCCAATTCACCGATGATAGCATCGAATTTAGTATTTTCGCGATCCAGTTTGGAAATGAAGAACATGCGGGGAAGCTCTTGTTCGGCGGCCATTTCAAAAGCCTGCGAATGACCGATATCGTGACCTTGGCTGCCATCCACGACGAGCAGAGCCATGTCGATGGCGCGCATCGTGGACACGACTTCACCGATGAAATCGGGGAAACCGGGAGCGTCGAGAATGTTAAAAGCGCAGTCTTTGTAGACGCCGCGTACCAGGCTGGTCGTGATCGACATTTGGCGTTCGATTTCGAGCTTATTGTGGTCGGAGACGGTGTTGCCTTCTTCGATACGGCCAAGTCGATTTGTGACGCCGAGGGCACGCAGCATGGCTTCGGCGAGCATCGTTTTACCGGAGTGGCCGTGACCGAACAGGCCGAAGTTGCGGATTTGGTCTGTCGTGAATTGTCCCAAGGAAAAAACCTCCTGATCTGAGCGTCGTTAGCAGTAGACGGTTGAGACGACGCGGCTGAATATTTATAAAAATTGTTTGCTGATTAGGATTCCGGCCGGGATGCGCACTTCTATAAACTCGTTTGCTCAGCATGCTCTGTGCTTAGCCCGGCTCGGCGCGCTCTTGAGTTTTGCGGCCAGTGAAGTCAGTTCCTGAATGCGAGCATGAACAGCGTGTTTGCGTTTGGAACCAGCGAAAGCGAGACTCAATCTAAGTAATCCCGTTCGGAATTTCAGCAATCGGTGAGCCAGCTTTTGCCAGCGTGCGTGCTCTTTGGGCGAGCGATGTTTTTGCCAGAGCCGATCCATGCCGAGCACGCGGTAGTCGAGGATGGGACTGCGTGCAAGCTTCGCGGTTGAGTAGCCGGAAGCTTGAGCGTCAAAATGGATGATCTGAGCTGACGGCAAGGACCAGACTTCCAGACCTGTCTGTTTAAGTCGAGCG
>JAHIZR010000228.1 GCA_018814465.1 bacterium
ATTCGAGAATTAGATGCAGCAGCCCTACTGTAGCTGACCGATGCCTGCCCGCAAACCACAACTTCTTGGAGTTAATTAAACGAACTGAGTCAGACTGTAGCTGACCGATGCCTGCCCGCAAACCACAACTATCCGAAATCAATGCGGAACATCCGGTTACTGTAGCTGACCGATGCCTGCCCGCAAACCACAACTGTGCATATCTATTGTCTGGATTGCGCCACACTGTAGCTGACCGATGCCTGCCCGCAAACCACAACTGCGTTATCGCATCGCCCTGCTGCCGATTGACTGTAGCTGACCGATGCCTGCCCGCAAACCACAACTTTACTGTCGGAATGTACGCACGGTCTTTTACTGTAGCTGACCGATGCCTGCCCGCAAACCACAACATGGCGGCTGGCATTAAGTGTCTCGTAAGTACTGTAGCTGACCGATGCCTGCCCGCAAACCACAACCCTGTCACTCACTTGGATATAGGCTGTCAACTGTAGCTGACCGATGCCTGCCCGCAAACCACAACACCTGCACCCGCGACGATTGCCGCACCGAAACTGTAGCTGACCGATGCCTGCCCGCAAACCACAACCGTTTCCTGCGGGTTATTAGCAGCACGGGACTGTAGCTGACCGATGCCTGCCCGCAAACCACAACCAGCGCCGCAATAGAGTTCTTAGATACCGCTCAGCGCTTCCTTGGGAAGCGGTAGATCGGCGCTGGCTTTCACTTCAAGACGCTTTAGCATTGCAAGGTTTCGAATCGTCAAAGCCACTTCAGGTTTTTGCAGCGGAGGACGACGATGCTCTTTCCATGCCATGACCTCCCTAAGGACATCCTGCTCTGTAGGAGTATTTTTTGTGCGCATCGCAAGCTCGTTTCCAGCAAATAGAACAGTGGCTACAATTTCCGCTTGCTGAGTACGCAATCTAACAAAGAGATCGGCTACATTATCCAGAGTTTTTTCCCAATCCGACAAGTGTTTAGCATATTCCTCCTTAGCGACTTCGTACGATGGCCCCACGCGCACCGCAAGCATCTGGCCTAATCGATTTTCGACAATCAGGCGATGATTCATCAGGCGACTCTCGAGTCCCTTCAAACCTTCAGCGAATGGGCCGTAGCTTCCGCGCCGGAATTCCAATCCCGTCGGGATCCCCTGTAGGGTCGCTACATAGGCAATTTTCTGGAACATGACGCGCCCGACCGGCCAGTGATATGGCTCGTCCTCGATTCGCTTCAAGATATCGACTAAGGCGATCCATGCCGGATTGATCCGTTCCTTATAAGTATCGGGACGCACAACGCCCGTTCCAGTGTCCAGGAAGCTCAGCTGCATCTCCTCGCAAGGAGTACCGTGCGGCGCATATAACTCAACGTCAATTTCGAGGCGTTTAAGATAGCGGTTAAGTATGGGACCGACAATTCGCCATTCCAATCCGCCAAGTCCGCTTCCGAGCGGCGGAACTGCGATGGATTCGATGCCCCACGTTTTGTAGTGTGTTAGCAGGAATTCGAGCCCTTTTTCAATGTCCTCTATTCGCGAGAGCGAACGCCAGTGATCCTTTGTTGGGAAATTCAGAATCCAGCGATCCGGACTTGACTTGAAGAGATAGGGCTCCCCCAACTTGACTTCTCCTCGTTTACAACGGGTAGTGTAATCGGCGAACATCGCGGGATAGCGATTCTTGAACTCGAGCGCAATGCCTTTGCCCATCACGCCCACACAGTTGACAGTGTTAACAAGTGTTTGAGCTTTGGAAGCGAAAAGGTCGCCTGACATTACTTTGAGCATGATCGAGTTTCTCTATTTGAAGAACATTCTTGCATTAACAGTGATTGCCAACGTTGGTGCAAGCGCAGCGAGTCTTCGCCGAGCAGAATCGCACGAAACGTAGGCTCCCACAATATAATTATCCGGAATGACATTTGGAACCAAAACCTCAGCACACATTCTCGATTTGTGCTCCCATTCGGCAACTTCGTTTCCCGGATGTTTCCATGATTCTGCGAAGGTATCATTGCCAACCAGCGACAACCCGCTCGATGAAGGGCGGAATCTCGCATATTCGCTGGAAGCGTTGCGATCCGTAAAAACGACGTTAGGAAGATCAACCACAGTTGGTGAAATCTTCAGTACACAGAGTTCATCGCCAGAGCAAATACCTCCGTGGATATCCTTGTACATCATCGGATTCCGCGCGTTGAAGTAGAGATTCACATAATCATGCAAGCGCATGCCCCCTGGAACCACTATAATCTTTCGGCGATCTTGAATCTCTGGCATAGCAACAGATCTATGCCTGATCTTACAAACACCCGTATGTGAAAGAATGCCGTGCGACAAGATCGACGGTACGTTTTCAATCGCGGTGATGTAGTGTAGCTCTGACAGCCGAGATCGTTCCACAATTACAAGTTGTTAACAGTAGTATTTACATAGATTCATTATGCGAGCGAGTGCTGAAGGGTTCTTCTGGCGGTTGCAACAGGAGGAGGCTTCGGCGGGAGGAAAAGGAGGGTAAGTTGCCGAGGATTCCCCAAATACAACTTTATCTTACGGCTAACACGGGGTCAGCCCAATTGCGCAATCTTGACTGGTAGGTCGGACATTAGTATATTGAACACGTGTTCAACTTTTCGCGGGTAAGTCTTGAATAAACTTGATAATACCTCTTCCGGCTTCCACCATTGTTTTTCGGATCAGATTCAGCCGTTCATCATCGATTTCAACGTTTTCGGGGAGGTCGAGTTCGACAACCAACCTTCGCCGCTTGGTGAGCTTCGTCTCCGCCTGAGACTCGAGGAAGTAGTCTTCGGAGAGTCCTAATGCACTGGCTATAAGACGTAGCGTGCTTTCGTTTGGCTTCCTCGCACCGCGTTGAATAGCTAGTAGAGTTTTATCGGATAGTCCTGTTTTTTCTGAAATACGCTTTTTCGCTCCCCATTGCGAAAGCGCAAACTCTAAATCGCTATGTTTTTTAATATCCAGCATATAAGAAAAATTTACAGACTTAAATCTGTATTCTATTGACAAAACAGATTTATTACCGTATATTGGTTTAGAATCAAATCAAAACCCCCGACACCTGAGAAATCTTGCCGGATTGCAGGCGACGGGGGCAAAGCTAACCAACAGGGGCTTTGCGCTCCCAGAGGTCTGAATGAAATATAAAGTAAAGAATGGGCATTGTCAACCTAAGATTTCACTCGACTTAACGAGTAAACAGGTTTGCGAGCTGCTGGGGGTGACGGCCAATTGGCTGAAGAGTCACGGTCACCTCTTCAAGCGGCGTCAGCAACCGGGCCGGGGGCGGAACGGGCTGGAGTGGCGTTATGATCGAGCGAATGTAGAATCGTATCGCCGTCACGGATATAGCGAGACCGAACTCGTCGAAAATCCGTATCACGGCAAATCCGTCGCGGAAATCGCGGCGATAGCTAAGGAGAGAGTCAGGCGCGGCCTTGTGAGCACAAGCTCATAGGGTTCGCGCTTTTTTGTTTTTGATCGAATCCACCAACCCAACGGAGAATGCCAGATGATGATCGAAGAATTCGAACGGATCGAACATGACGGAAAGATTTCCGGGGAGCAAGTCAAGGAACTGATCGCGGATGCAATTGAGGGCGCGTACGGCGAACGGCACGAAGTAACCGATCGCGAACTCATCGACTTTTTCAAATGGGCGACGGAGATGTTTGGACAAGGGGGATGCGAACTTAACGATTTCACGGCACGGTTTCTTATCGCAACTAAGCGCGTTTAAGCGCCTTGCAGGTTTTTAAATAATCCTACCACCCCAAAAAGCGAGAATGCCATGAAGCTTTACAGATTCGAACGAGGAGACAAGGTCCGCCGCCGCGCGGAGTGCGGCGCGGCGAATCATCCCGCAATCGTCGAAGTGCTCGAATGCGACGAGTTCTGCCTTCGGTTCATCGGCGCTGGGGTTGATCATTTCGGAATTTACGATCCGGCAAACTATGAACTGGTCGAAGGCGAATGCAGCTACTGCAATGGGATCGGGCACGTCCTCGGGCGCTATTACGGCGAGGGGGAATTCGAGCGGCACACCTGCCTCGTTTGTCACGGCACGGGCCGGCTCAATTACGATGCATTGAAGGAAGCGAAAGGGATCGCGGCATGATTCGCATACTATTAGTCGAGGACGAACAGTCCATCCGCGAACCTTTCGCCGAGTTACTCCGCGAGTACGACTACATGGTAGTCACTGCGAATAATGGCTTGACGGCGGCGCAGTATCTCGAAATCATCCCGATTGATCTGGTCATCACCGACTCGGATATGCCGCTCTGCGACGCGATCGAATTGACGCGCCGAATTCGCAGAGCGAGCGCGGCCCTGCCGGTGATCGCGATCTCCGGTGAATGGCAGAACGAAAAGCCGATGATGGAGGCGGGCGCGAATGCGTTTCTGCTGAAGCCGGTCGAAATCGAAGTGCTGATTGGAATGATTGAAGAGCTCACGAAGAAAGGAGTGGCGGCATGACAAAGGTAGTTCATGTTGAGTTCGATGATTGCGGGGCGGGGTGCCCGTTTCTTGAAAGTACTGAAGGTGTCAGCGGAGATTTTAACGGATACAGATGTAGAAGGCTCTGGAAAGAAATTTACTTTTCTTCCGGAGTATTCCCTGATGACTGCCCACTGCCGGACAAAGAAGAACCTGAACTCCCGCCCTGCGAACTGTGTGGAGAGCATATCGCGGGTGGCGAATTTGAGGGTCTTTACATTTGCGGAGATTGCTATCAAGAATTAGAGTTGCCGACCGATTAAGGAGCAGACACGATGATTAAGTACATCAATCAATCACTTTTAAACCTGCATGCCAAATGCGGGATTGCAGCGGAATACCGGGTATCAGGGCTCATCATCCCCCCTGCCGCCGCCGCGCATCGCGGCACGGGCGTGCACCGCGCGGCGGAGGCGGACGCGCGGCGGATTCAGTTGAGCAGCGACCGCTTGACCATTCCGGAATTGCAGGACGCCGCCGCGACCGCGTTTTGTGAGAGCGTCGAGAAACACGGCGTGTATCTGAGCGCCGAGGACGCTCCGCAAGCGCGAGTTATTCTCGGGCAGGCGAAAGATGAAGCCGTGCGCGCTGCCGCGCTCTACGGCGAACGGGTTAGCCCGCGCATCGGCCAGCCCGTTCATATCGAGGAAGAGATCGTCGTGCAGATGGACGGATTGGATTATCCACTTGGCGGTACGCTCGATCTCGTTCATCTCGTCACCGCCGGTTACAAAATCACCGATTTAAAAACGACGGGCAAGGCGCCCGATCCGTCCGTCGCGACCCATTCGATTCAAGCGCCGATGTACGAGCTGCTGGCCGAGCGGGCCTTGGGGTTAAAGCCGTCGTTCGAGTTCGAGTTCATCAAGCTGCTGAAAACGAAATCCGAGACGATCACGATCCCGGCCGTCTTTACGCCGCAGACGCGCGCGAACCTGCTGCAACGGGCCAGTGTCTTCGAAGCGCATTTGCAATCCGGGGTGTTCACTCCGGCGGCGCCGGGATCGTGGTGGTGCTCAGAATCTTGGTGCGGCTATTACGGGATTTGCGCGCACGGCGCGAAGCAGTCCTGCCAGATCGCGATGAGCGCGTAGGCTTACGGGTAATTTGAATTGAATCACTTTCACAATCATACTGACTTAAGGAGAGTACAGATCATGACAGATCAGAACAGCAACGGTCGGGAATTTGAGAATATCCCGATTGTAACGCCGGAAGTCGTCGAGCGCATGTCGGGCGGCGTCAACGGTGTCGGCGACATTGTCGCTTCCGGACGGACGATTGAGCAGATCCGGTCGAAATATCACACAGCGGTGCGCGTACAGGTCGCGCGCGATCTGGATTCAGTGAAGAAGCGCTGTTTGCAGGAGGCGAAGCACGGCGGCGATGAGTTCGGTTGGGCATGGCCTGTCGAGATTCCGGTGAAGGACGAGCGCGGCCAGATCAAGAAGGATGCGAACGGCAGATGGATCACGAAGGAAGAGATTATCGACGGCAAGAGCGTGCATCTCGCGATGGCCGCCGCGCGCAACTGGGGCAATTGCACGACCGAGTTGTACGTGACTGCCGACCTGCCGGATCGCTGCGAACTCATGGGCGTGTTTGTGGATTTCGAGACGGGGTATACGAACATGCGGCCTTATACGATTCGGAAGGCGTCGCGAGAACTATCCGAGAAGCAGAAGAAGAAGGCTTCGCAAATCGCGCGGCAGGAGGATATGACCATGCAGATCGGACTATCCAAGTGCATTCGCAACGTCGTGTTGGGCGCGTTGCCATCGTGGCTGACCGATTCGATGTACGAGGAATCGAAAAAGTACGCCAAGTCCCGCGTCGAGGCAAATCTCAAGGAATCCATCGAGCGCGCGGTCGCATTGTTCGCCAAATGGGACGTCAATCTGGACCGGCTGGAGATTTTCCTCGATAAACCGCGCTCGAACGATCCTAAAACGGATTGGAACGCCGACGATGTCTTGAAGTTGCGCGCGGCCTATCAGGCGATTAAAGACGGCGATATGACGATTAGCGAGGCGTTTCCAGCGGTGCCCGGAGCGCCGATGGCAAAACCCACCGCAACACAGACGACCGCGCCAGAGACGCGAACGCCGCCGCCGCAACCTACGCAACCTGCGGAACCTCCGCACCCCGCCGCACCGCCGACGCAGACGGCGGCGCAACCGCACGACCCAGACGGCAGCTTGACTGAGGAGCAGGGCGCGATGCTCGACGAGATCAACGCGCGCGCGGGCTTGATCAGCGCCGATCCGAAGATTCAGCGGGATACGATCTTTCTCTGGAGCGGGCAAACCTGCCGGGGCACGCTCGAACTGCGCAATAAGCCGAACTATATCATTCCGACGCTTGATGCCGCGCGGGCCGATTGCGAGGCGCGCGGGCTTCAGCTCGCCGGACAAGGGCCGAAGAAAGGAAAACTTCTGTGAGGATTATCAGACTGACGGCGGAGAACTTCAAGCGACTCCGCGCCGTCGAAATCACGCCTGACAATAACGTCGTTGTTGTCAGAGGGAAAAACGCGCAGGGCAAGTCCAGCGTCCTGGATGCGATTTGGGCTGCGCTCGGCGGCAAGCGCGCCGTGCCGGTGAAACCGATTCGCGAGGGCGAGGAGCGGAGCGAGATTACGCTCGACCTCGGCGATTACATCGTGACGCGCATTTTCACGGAACGCGATAGCTATCTCACCGTGAAGAACGCGGACGGCGCGCAGTTGCGCAACCCACAAGCCTTGCTGGACGGCTTGATCGGCGCGATCTCCTTCGATCCGCTCGAATTCGCGCGCATGAAGCCTATCGAACAAGCGAAGCAGCTTGCGGAGATTACCGGCGTGGACTTCGCGGATCTCAATCAGCGCAAGCAGGAGCTGTTCGCGCAGCGCACGGAAGTCAACCGCCGCGTCAAGCAGCTGCAAGGAATCGTTGCCGAATTGGAAGAACAGCACCCGCGCATCGCCAAAGCGAAGCCGGTGGAACCGGGCGCGATCAACGACCTCCTGGCCGAGTACGACCGGGTCAAGAACGAGCATACCGAGCGCAACCGGGACTTGGAGCGGCTCAATGCGCGCGAACTCGATCTGCGCGCCGTGGAGGATGAACGCGAGCGGCTGTTGAAACGCATCGCGGAGATCGATGAAAAGCTGGCGCAGGGCTGGAAAGCGCTGGCCGTCGACACCGACGCATTGCAGGAACGCATGAAGCAGTTGCCGGACTTGCCGGAGCTTCAGCAGCGCGTGCAGGAGGCGGTGAAGGCGAACACGCTGAACGAAACGATTTCGAACTATCGGAAGACGAACACCGAACTCGAAAGCGAGCAGGCGCGTTCGACGTCACTCACGAAGCAAATCGAGACGCTCGACAAGGAGAAAGCGGAGTTGCTCAGCAAGGCCGATCTCCCAGTGAACGAACTCGCCTTCGACGAATCCGGCGTGTTTTATCACGGGGTGCCGTTCGAGCAGTGCAGCAGCTCGGAGCAGCTGAAGGTCAGCACCGCTCTCGCCATTAGTTTTAATCCGAAACTGCGCGTCATTCGCATCACGGACGGCTCGCTCCTGGACGAGGACAGTCTTGAGATCCTGCGCACGATTGCCGACAGTGAGGACTTCCAGATCTGGCTGGAGCGCGTCGATGATAGCGCGGGTGCGGTCGGCGTGCTGATCGAGGACGGCGAAATCAAGGCCATCAACCGCGAGCAGGAAACGGTCGCGGCTTAATTAGCTGCATCGTTCATCTCCGGCAGTGCCGTGCGCGCCGGGTTTCTGGCCGGGTCGTCATTGCTCGTTACACCCCCTTCCCGCCGGATTGTATGCCAGATAGTTGCCGGTGCCGGTGATGAACTCCAAAAGAATAGTCTGCGCCTTCCACTCCGGCGCAAGCGCGATCATCGAGCGCTTATAAAAGCCGTGAGCGCCAGTCGGGAAAGCAATGCAGCCGACAATCTCCCTGAAGCGCGCGGGGTGCGGGTATCGTGGAATTGGCATTCTCCGCCCGGCCTCGCGCGCAGACGGGATTACTCCGTCTTTATCGACTCTATACGAATTAACATAACGAGGAGCATAACATGGATGCACGCAAGTTCGCGGAATTCGACCGCAAAATCGCCGCCGCGCATTGCCTGCGCGAGGATATCGTCGCGGCGTGCCGGTCACTGCATATCGCGGCGCAACGCATCGAGCGGGGCGATTTCACTGACCTCGATTCGCTCGCCAATCATTATCAGTTCATCGTCGAGACGCAGGCGGAACTCGCCGCGAAATTGCAGAAGCTCGCCCTCGCCAGCGGCGCGACGTCCGTCGTGCCGGTCAGCGGCAACGGCAAGGTGGAATTCGCAAGCCCGGATCCGGCGAACCGGTAGTCAAGCTCGTGGATCGCTCCGTCTATACCGCCTTGATCGGCCTCTTTCGAGATCGCCCGCGCGAACTGGCGATCAAGCGCGCCGACATTCAAGCGCGCCTGCGGGAGCTCTGCGGCGTGGAGGTGCATGTGCGCGACATCCAAAGCCTTGTCGATCACATAGCGGCGAGCGAACACTGGTGCATTATTTCGGAGGCGCGCGGCTATTGGCGGCTGAGCGAGCGGGCCTCCGCCGAGGAGCTCGAAGCCGCCGAACACTCCGTCAACACGTTGCGCGCGCACGCCGAGGCGGAACTGGAGAAAGCCAATCTGCGCGTGAAATGGATCGATTTGATCCGCGAACTGCGGGAACATCCTGAACGGCAAAACGCGCGCACGACACAACAGGAACGGCTATTCTTATGACAGATTCGATTCGCCAAACCATGTACCCGGACACCGCCAAGCTGATGGCGGATCTGAATATGCTGGACCGCCTGCTCGCGCATAACCGCGAGCTGATCGGCGACAACAATCTCAAGCTCGAAGAGTTGCGGCGGCTAAAGCAAGCTTTGCAGGAAACGACCGCGGCGATCAAGGAACAGGTGGAGATCATTCTGGACCACTGGGACGCGCTGAAGATTGACGACCTTTACTTGCCGTATCGCGTCGCTATCGCCGACGCGCTGGATAAACTAACCGAGATGCTTTCCGATGTGTAATACAAATATCCATACAATCACCATCACGCCCGACAGCTGCGCTTACGACAAATCCATCCGCGACATTCTGCATGAGGAGCTTGCAGCCAACAAAATCGAGTTGGACATTCCACTCGTGGATTTCTGCACGACGGCGGGCCTGCGATTGACGCGCAAATTCGAGCAGGAGACAGCGCGCCTTTGCGCCGAGAACGCGCGGCTACAGGAGGAGCTCGCCGCAACCTGGCGCAGAGCATCATTCAATCGCAGCTGCGCGGAAGGCGGAGAGACGTGGACTCAAGTGGCCGAAGACAATGCGGCAAATCTCGGCAAGGAGCAGCTATGATCGACTGTGTGCAATGCGACGGTCTGCGTTGGTACAGAAAACTGCTGGCGAGCGGGTTCGTGCTTGGCATAGTCGCGATTGATGATCAACCGCCCTATTATCGAGAGTACCGATTAATTCAAATGCGTCCATTATCGGCGCCTGTGGAAGCATACCGCACGTCCATACGGAATCAATGGGAGAACGTTCAATGACCACCCCCTCCGAAATTAAAATCATCGTACCCGGCAAGCCGAACGCGCGCAAGGCGCATAAGATCGGCTTAGTCAATAATCCCAAGACCGGAAAACCGGTGCGCAAGCCGCTGTTGAACGACGAGGACGCCGCTTGGCAGAACCTCGTCAAGATGGCCGCGCAGCAGGCGATGCATGGCGCGCCGCCGCTCGCCGGGCATGTCTGGGCGCATTATCTGTTCATCTTCCCCGCCCCGATGAGCGCGCTGCGCAAAGCCGAGAAACTGCTGATTATGAGCGGCAAGACGCTGTTGGCGCAGACGCGCTCGGATATCTGTAATCTGATCAAAAACGCTAACGATGGACTCAAAAACGTGGCCGTGCAAGACGACCGGCTGATCCGCTCCGGCGGCTTCGATATCCGCGTCGGCTTGAAGCCCTGCGCGATCATCACGCTGCGGCCCATCGGAGAACAGGATCGATAAAATATCATGAAGCGACAAAACACACCCCTCGTCCCGCAACTCCTGCGCGCGGTGGAAGCCGCCCGTTATCTCGGCGTCAGCCGCAACTTTTTGCAGAAGCTGCTCGAAGCGGGCACACTGCCTTGCGTGCGCTTGGACGGGTATAAGCTACGCATCGCGAAAACCGATCTTGACCGGTGGGTGCGGAAACAGCGCGGCGCGTATCGGAAAGTCGCTTCGCGCAACCGCGAGATCCAGAAGCTGCATGCGTACCGCGAGGAATGATCTGGAGGCGCTGCGCGCCCGTATCATCGCGACGCTGCGCCGGAGCGCGACGCCACTGCGACCCCGCGAAGTCGCGCAAGCGCTGGGGATCGCGACGGCACCCGGCTATAGCGACGCGGTCACGCGGATCGGACAACAACTCGACAGACTCTGGAAGCACGGACATATTCAATGCACGACGCTGCTGAAGAAGCAGCGCAAATACTCGGCAAACCCGGACAGCTATTATGAACAAAATCCTCTTACTGATCTGCGCGCTGCTCGCGCTGACCGTCTTGACCGCGACTGCCTTTATCCCGCTCCCGCAGCGGCTCAAAGCGAGCCCGGGCCGGCGGCTAGCCGTGGAACGTACGCTGCATCCGGAAGTGCGGCGCGGCGAAATCCTGATCGCATACCTGGCCGACGCCGCTGGTAATCTGACGGCTACGCGGGCGCTCGTCGATTCCGTCGCGGCGGATTCGTTTTACATTTACGTCTTTCCCACACATCCTCAACACAAAAGGAAATGTACCAATGACCACTAATGACCTAAAGAGAATCGATCAACTGATTCGAGAGCACATCGCGACCGGCGGCGTGCTTACGACCGCTAATCTTTTAGACACCGTGGCCGAATTGCGGCGGCTCGTTTTGACAAACGCGCACCGGCTCCCGAAAGCCAAGTATCTCGCCGATCATCTCGGCGCCTGCGAGTCGTGCATTATCGAGCAGAACATCAAGGAAGAAGACAAGCTACAGGAGCAACTGCCGCTCGATGCGCCCGAAGCGTTCGACGCGGAATTCGAAGGCGAAGGCACGCACGCGAGCCGGAAGGCGTCATGACGAAGCGCACTCCCGTCACGCGCGATACGCTGATCCGGCTCTGGAACGAGGAACCGCGCAAGGTGCCGCTCGCCGTAATGCTGACGACCGCCGAACTGGAGAGCGGGATCGGGTCCGGCAGGTACGACGCGACCGCCGAGCGTTATGAAGAGCACTTGAAGGCGCGGCGGCAGGATTGGTCGGCGGCGGATTGCACGAGCTACGGTTTGTTTCAGATACTTGGCATTAACTGGCGATCCATCGGCATAGAGTACGCGATCTACCCGGATCAACACATCGTCTTCGTCGCTGGCACGTCGCCGCTCTCGCTCGATGATCTGCTTCGCGTGCAGATGCGAGCCTATGACCGGTTCATGGGCGCGCTAATCCGCAAGCACGGACTGCCCAAGGCGTTTCGGATCTATAATGGAGCCGGACCGGCAGCAGACCGATATCGTGACCGCGCGCAGAAAGTACAGGCACGACTCACGAAGGATCTCGTCGCATGAACGAACTTAAATTTACGCTCGGAACCGGCATCACTTCCCGCGCGGCGATTACGACCGACATCCATAAACTGATCGTGACGCGAATGGTGATTCAAGCGAATTCCGGCGCGGGTAAATCGCGGTCGATGCGCAGAATCCTCGAACAATGCTTCGGGAACGCGCAGGAGATCGTGTTCGACCCGGAAGGCGAATTCGTTTCACTCGCGGAGAAATTTGACTTTCTCATCGTCGGCAAGGGCGGTCATCTGCCGGTGCGCGTCGATACCGCCGAGCTGCTCGCCCTGAAGCTGCGGCAGTTGGGCATTTCCGCCGTGCTCGATCTTTCGGACCTCCGCCCGCTCGAACGCACAGCTTACATGAAGGTCTTTCTCAACTCTTTGATGCTCGCGCCGAAGGCTCCGGAACGGCCTTGCCTCGTGGCGATTGACGAGGCGGACATGTTCGCGCCGCAGAGCCGGGAGTCGCAATCCACGGAAGCGGTCGTCGATCTGTGCGTCCGGGGCCGCAAACGCGGTCTGTGCCCCATTCTCGCGGTCATGCGGCTGTCGCAACTACACAAGGACGCGGCGGCGCAGTGCAACAACTACCTGATCGGACGCACCGCGCTCGACGTGGATATTCATCGCGTCGTCGACATTCTCGGCTTTCAGCGATCCCGGGACCGGGTCGCCACGCTGAAAACTCTGAAACCCGGCGAATTCTTTTTCTTCGGCCCGGCGAGCAGCTCGCACGACGTCGAACTGCTGAAAGTCGGTGACGTGCAAACCTATCACCCGGATGCCCGCGCGCGCGAGGTCAAGCCGGTATCGACGCAAAGCCCGGCGGTCAAAAAAGCGCTCGCGCAACTGCAGGATTTGGCGGAAGAGGCGGAAGAGAAGCGGCAGACCGAACAGCAGTTGCGGGACAAAATCCGCGAACTGGAAACGCAAGTCCGATCTTTCGGGAAAAACGCCGCCGATCCGAAAATCTTAAGCGACTTGCGCAACCAGAATCTGCAACTGCGTGCCGAACTGAAAGCCATGCGGGCACGGTATCATTTCATCTTGACCGAGATGAATGTGATCAACGACAAAATGGCCGGACTGATCGAGCGCGAAAAGGCAGAGAACCTTGACGAGATCGCCGAGCTTCCGTTCATCGACGAGCCGCCTGCCGTTAGCCGTCAATCCGCTTTGGAGGCGGTCTCCCCCACGCCGTTATCGCACTACAGCCAGCAATCAACCATCGATTCGCTGACGCCGCTGGCCGCGAAGTTGCTGCGCGCCGTCGTGCAATTCCATCCGAAGCCGGTGAAACTGCGCCGTGCCCTGCTCATCGCGGGTGTCTCCCCGCGAAGCAGCAACGTCGGGAAGTTCAAGAAAGACTTGGTCGCTCAGGGATATGTCGAGATCAACGGCCAATGGATCACCGCGACAAAGGCCGCGCTCGCGGCGGTCGGCGATTATACGCCCTTCCCCACCGACGCTAAGTCGATGATCGCCTCGGTTAAGTCGCTCTTCGATCCGAGCACGGCGAACCTGCTGGAAGCCATCTATCAGCACCCTGGACTCGTGAAGGGCGCGTTGCTGGACTTCGCGCAAATCAGCCGCACGTCGAGCAACGCCGGACGCTGCTTCAAGGAGCTCCGCGAATACGGCTTGATCGAACAGCGCGGCGAACGATTCTACTTGAGTGAGGAATTCAGTTAATGATTTCGAAGCAGTGGTCGATTTGACCAGAATAATCCGTAAACACGAATCACCAATTACAGAGGAAAGCAAATGAGTCCCCAACATCTCGGCAAGCACGCCCAGGACAAAATCACCGGGTTTAAAGGTATCGTTACCGGCGAGATCGCCTATATCACCGGATGCGATCAGATCCTCATTCAGCCGCAGGGTCTCGACGACAACGGCAAGCCGTTCGAAAGCCGTTGGTTCGACATCTCCCGCTGCGAAATCGGCGACGAGATTCTTTACGAGCCTTTGCGGCAAGTAGAGCCGGGCGCGGATCGTCCCGGCGGCCCCGGCGACGAGAACCCAACCGATCACGTTCGATAGTTATTCAGAGCCATGCCGATCCATTCTGACGACAAGCATCGCTACCCGCCGAACTGGAAGGTGATTCGCGCGGCGATTCTGAAACGCGCCACCAACAGCAACGGCGATCAGCAGTGCGAATGCCGCGGCGAATGCGGCTTGCATCACGGCAAGCGCTGCAGCGAATTGAACGGCTATCCGGCGGAATGGGCGAAGGGCACGACCGTGCTCACGATTGCTCATCTCGATCACAACGCTGACCCTGATAACCACTCGGATGCTAACCTGAAGGCCATGTGCCAGAGGTGCCATTTACGGTATGATTCGAAGCAACATCAAGCGAATGCGCGAAAAACACGGCGCGCCAAGAAGGCGTGCGGAGAGCTTCTGTGAAATGGTTTAAGCACGATACGGACGGTCACGAATCCGAAAAACTCGTTGCATTGAGATCAAAGTTTGGCTGGGACTGGCTGGCGCGCTGGTACGTGCTGCTCGAAATGGTGGCGGCTAAGATGGACGACTCCGACCGCTGTCATCTCGAATATCCGATCAAGGAATGGTGCTATCAGCTGGACTGTACTCCGCGCCAATTACTGGCGTTTATGACCTATCTTGACGCCGAAAAAATTGGTGGAAGTACGGTCAAAGTTGACCCGGAGTTACTCCAAAGTTTCACCCAAAGTTCGCCTGAAGTTACTCCAAAGTTACGTCAGAGTTCGGCTGAAGTATCGCCAAGGTTACGCCGAGATTCCGTGGCTATTACGTCTAAGTTACTTCGGATTGACATACCTAACCTGCTGAAAAAGAGAGATGATAGCTCTCGAAAAGTCCGGAAAAAGTCCAGTAAAAGTCCCGGCCAGAGCGTAGAGCGTAGAAATTCTTCTAACGAAGAATTAAAAGAGCGTAGAGCGAAGAGCGAAGAGCACGCAAACGATTCCGAACCGAACATCGCTCCATCGCCTTTTCCAAAACCTGAGTCGGAAGATCAGTTTTTGAACGATCTCGACGAGTTCATGGATCAACTTAACGAAATCGTCAAGCTCACCGAACACGACCGGCGCGGTATTCGATTTGACATCCTCCAACGCGGCAAGAGTGACGACCTGTCATGGATTCTGGATCAACTACGAGCGGCTAAGACCGACGGGCGGTTGAACGTCGAGAAACACGGCATCCGAAACGCTACGGCGTTCATTCGCAGCAAGATTCAGGAGCTGTCCGGGAACAAACCACAAGGCCCTTAGCGAGAGATTACTTCTTTCGCCGCGCAATCCCGTCATGATCACTTAACTCACTCACGTGACACAACTTAATTTTTTTATGACAAAACAGCGCAATTTCTGCTCGGTCAACTGTGCAGAAAATTGGCCGGAGCGCATCTCGCGACTCCTTGCCGCTTACGGCTGGAGTCAAGCGCGCTGTGCCATGCGCTTGCAGTGTCACGTGCAGACCGTCGGCAACTGGGTACATGGCCGGACGGCGCCGATTCAAGCCTATCGCAGCATGATCGAAGAACTCGAATTTCGTAAAGGACTCAGAGCGCGCGACGATGAAACGACTTGAGATGCAAAAGTACATGCAGGGGATCAACGACCTCACCGAGACGGAATACAAATTCCTGCTGGCTTACTGCGGGATCGATCCGCCGGGAAGCGGGCCGCGCGACGCGCAGCGCGCTTATCTGGCGATCCGGCCCAACGTGAAGGCACTCTCGGCGCAGGTCTCCGGACGGCTGATGCTGAAACGCATTCGCGAGAAGGGCGCATTGCCGGAGCTGTTCGAATTACGCAATCTGGGTCTCAATCGCGCCGTGGATCTGCTCGGCGAATGCGCGCAAGCGGAAACCGTCAAGATCATCCGGCACCGCAACGGCGCCTGGGATTACGTTTACGCGCCGGACTACCGCACGCGCTTTCGCGCGGCGCGGCTGCTGCTCGAACTGCACGGCATGATCGGCCCCGAAGCACAAGTGAATATCCACGTCGACAACCGCAAGACGTTCGCGCAAGCCATCGCGGAACAGGCGGAGGCGGACGAGCGCAAGAAACTCGAACACGACCAAGGATTCAAGAGCGATGCCGAAGACGCGGACTTCTGCGAAACGGAATGACGAACCGGAACGCCCGCGCGTCCTGCACTGCGAGCAGAAGCGCGACGACGGCTTTCCGCTCGGCGCGGAAACGGTCGTATTCAGCATCACAGCGGAAGTGTCCGAACGCGAATATCAGCGCATCGCCGACGCCTGGGAAACCGGCGCGGACTACGCGCTCGAAGTGGCCGGCAAAGCGCACGTCGGCACGGTCAAAGGCAATATCGTCCTCACCGAGCGCGGCACGGCGATATGGACGGTCCAATTCGACCTGCACGAGGATCCCGGCCAATGGGCGGCGCTCCTGAAATCATAATCGTCCGCAATCAGAAGCTCAAGGACGCGGAGTTTCAGTATCGCGACGACCCAGAAGCGTTCTCCGCCGACGTGCTCGGGCTCATCCTGTGGGATAAGCTCGTCGAATACCTCTGGAGCGTCGCGCAGCATCAGAACACCGCGCTCAAAGCCTGCTTCGCCTCGAGCAAGACGTTCGGCTTAGCGGCGATCTGTCTGTGGTTTCTGTTCACGCGCTACAACAGCAAGGTCGTCACGACCGCGCCGACGCGGCGGCAAGTGCGCGACCTGCTCTGGGCGGACATCGCGAGTCTGCACGCGCACAGCAAAATTACGCTGGGCGGCGAATGCCTCACGGAACGGCTGCAGTTAGGGCGGCGCTGGCTGGCCGTCGGCTTTACGGCGAATAAGCGCAATCAAGCGACGTTTCAAGGCTATCACGCTTCCGGCGGCTTACTCTACGCCATCGACGAAGCGACCGGCGTCGCGCCGAATATCTTCAACGCCCGCGACCGCATCATCGTCAGTCCCGAGGATCGCTTCGTCTGCATCGGCAATCCAACCGATCCGAATTGCGAATTCGCGCGCGCGTTCAAGGACCCGACCTTCCACAAGCTGCAAATCACCGCCTATGAGACGCCGAACGTCCGGGCGGGCCGGACGATCATTCCGGGCATGATGACCGTGGAATGGCTGCGCGACAAGGAAGCGCGCTGGAAAGATCGCATCCCGCAGCTCTGGCTCAGTATGGTCATGGCCGAATTCCCGGAAGGGCGGGACGACGCGCTGATCCCGCTGTCGTGGATCGAAGCCGCGATGCTGCGCTGGGAAACACTGCGCGAACAGCAAGCCGTGCTGGACGAAGCGCGGAAGATTCTCGGCATCGACGTGGCTACGACCGGCACCGACTTCTCCGTCTTCGCGCCGCGGCTTGGTCAATGGGTGGAAGAGCTGCACTCCTACAGCGGCAAGGACACGCAGGAGCTCGCCGCGCTCGCGCAGATCGAGCACGGACGCGGCTACGAGCTGGCCGTCGATGCGATCGGCGTCGGCGCGGGCGTCGCTGACGCGCTGCTGCAAGCGGGCGTCCCCGTGCATAAAGTCATCGGTAGCGCCGCGAGCGATAAGAAAGACAGTACCGGCTCCTTCGGCTTCACGAACGTGCGCAGCGAACTGCACTGGTCGATGCGCGAACGGCTCGACCCGGCCGGTCCGCTACCGCTGGCGTTGCCGCGCGACGAACTGCTGCGCGAGGAGCTCGCGGCGCCGACATGGAAACCCGTGATCGGCGGGCGCGTCCAAGTCGAGCCGAAAGACAAAGTGAAGGAAAAACTCGGCCGTAGTCCAGATCGCTCCGACGCGCTCATCAATACGCTGGCCGTCGAGAACTTCGCGACACCGGCTTACCTGCCCCCCGCCCCGTCAGCGGATCGGCAGCAGCGCCAACAACATCAACCGACTCCATCAACAGAACGAAAGCGAAAATGGTAACTCATGGGACTTCTTGAAAAACTCGGCTGGCGGCGCCCCGTCGCCGTGCTCGGCCTGCCGCTGCGCGAGAGCGACTCCGGTCGCTGGATTCGCATCGGCGGCGGTCTGCGCTATAACCGCGATATGTCCGCGACGGATATCTACGAAACGTGCGACCGCGCCTTTCGCGCCTGGCGGCTCAATCCGTTCGTCAAGCGCTTAACGGAAATGTGGGTGAACTTCGTCGTCGGCGCCGGCCTGACGTTCACGGCTAACGACGAGCGCGTGCAAGCCGTGCTGGACGACTTCGTAAAACGCAACAAGCTCAACCTGCGCATGAAAAAGCGCGCGCGCGAAGCGTTTCTGTTCGGCGAACTGATCTGCGCGCCGAACGTCAACGTCGCGACCGGCCACACGCGGCTCGCCTTTCTCGATCCGCTGCAAGTGAGCAAGATCGAGCTCGATCCTTTCGACGGCGATAATCCCGTCGCGATCGTCGTCTCCGGACAGGACGGACAGGCGCTTAGCTTGCCGATCGTGCGCGAAGACCTCGCCAGCGCCGCCGCGCTGCGCATTCCGGAACTCTACGGCGCTAAACGGCCCGGCGGGTTCAACGCGCCGTTGCTCACGCTGGGCCGGAAAGTCGGACGCGCCTTTTACCTCGCGTTCAACAGCATCGTCGGCTCGACGCGCGGCACGTCCGACCTGCTTACGATCCTCGACTGGTGCGCGGGCACGGAAGATCTGCTCTGGGAATTTCGCGCGCGGGCGGAAAGCCAGAACCGGCTCTTTGGCGTGATCACGATCAAGGGCGCGACACCCGCGCAATTACGCAAGTACCGCGACAAGGATTCGGCGGAGTACATTCCCCCGCCCGGCACGGAAAAGGAAGCGTGGGCTTACGCGAACGAGAATATTACCTTCGCCTTCGTTAATCCGCAGCTCGGCGCGAGCGATATCGCGGAAGCCATTCGCCTGTTCAAGTCGATGATCGAGATCGGCGGCGGTCCGCCGGAACACTACCTGGGACAAGCCAAGGAGATGACCTACGCCTCGGCGCAGGATGCCTCGAATCCCTTCCTGCAGCAGATCCGCTCCGGTCAGCAGGAATTCACGGAATTCTGGCTGGAGATCGCGCAGTACGTCGTGGATCAGAAGCTGATCTTCACGAACGAGCTGGACGGTATCACGGACTTGACGGTTGCCGTCAAAGCGCCGGAAGTCGTGCCGGAGGACGCGAAGTATAAAGCGGAGCTCGCGAATCAGTTCACGCAGGTCGTTGTGGCGTGGCGCGCGAATAATTGGGTCACCGACGAGCAGGCGATTGACCTGATGCATCAGATCGCGCAAGCCGCCGGGATGAAAGTCAAAGTCGTAGAGCAGATCATCGGCCCGGTCGCCGCGCAGCAGAACTGGGCGCGGGAAGCCTTGCGGAGGATCAGCAATCCAGAATCAAACACGAGGTTACAGCAATGAACAACTCAACGCTCTTCTCATTTCTCTTTCTTTTAGTCACGCTCGTGCTCGGCTGCACTGACGAGAATAACTACTACACTCTGAACAGCCAGCCGGACGAGGGAGTGCAGATTCTTTATCCGACCGCCACGGATACGATCAGAATCTACACGAGTCCGGATTGGGGCGCTGATACCATCGTCTATGGTCGCGTGCGCGCCAGTCTTCCCGCCGGGGTTTTCTCAGCAAACTCGCTGCGCATGGATCGCGATTCGTGCGGTTGGTACGCAAATCAGCCGGTGACATACCCGACTGCGGAGGAATTCGCGCTGCCGATCTTGCGCGAGCATACGATCAGAAATGAGACGGACAACTGCAATGCTGGAGTGATCGAAGGAATACTACCCTGCTGGATCCGCATCGTCGTCGCCGATAATGCGGGCGCGGAGTGGTATCGCACGGTCAGTTTCCACATCGCATACATTGACACGACACACTAACCGTTCCGAAAGCAAATCGCAATGCACAACAATCATAACACGTTGAACGGGTTTCCCGTGAAACACTGCCGACTCGATGAACTTACGAAAGCAAGCTGGAATCCGCGCCAAATCAGCGATGAGCAAAAAGCAGCCTTGCAACGCTCATTGGAAACCTTCGGCGTCGTCGAACCCATCGTCTACAACGAGGTGACCGGACACGTGGTGGCCGGACATCAGCGGCTCGACGCGCTAATCGCGAATGGCGAGACCGAAACCGACGTGGTCGTCGTTCAACTCGACGAGACGCGCGAGAAGCAGCTCAACGTCGCGTTGAACCGGATCAGCGGCGAATGGAATTACGATCTGCTGCAGGAACTGTTCGCCGACTTACAAGCCGAGGGCGCGGATTTGTCGCTGACCGGGTTCAGCACCGCCGAGCTCGACGATTTGCTCGCTCCAGTCCCGAGCGCCGCGACCACTCCCGAACTCACGGAAGAACAAGCAGGCCATCTGAATCGCGCTTGGCAGGAATGGGCGCAGGATACGCTCAAGTTCATCGACCTGCTCGCGCCGCACGGCGTCGTCTCGCATAACTGCACTCCGGCGATTGCCCGCGTTCATTTCCTGCGCGCGCTGTATCAAGGCGAACGCTATCCGCGCTGGTGCTCGCATGCGTTTCACCCGCGCCAGCTGCACGTTGCCGGACACGCGCATAGCATGGTGGACGCGCTCAAGTTCTTCGCCGAAGATCCGACGCTGGAATACGGCGACTCCTTCCGCTGGTGCCTGAAGGACCGGCCGTCCATCGACGTGATTCTCGCGCAGAGCCTGCCGCTCGGCAGTTGCCGGATCGCGCCGGACTTTCCGGCGGATCTGGCGCGCGACTTGATCGACGAATTCTGCCCGGCAGGCGGGGCGGTGCTGGATCCCTGTCACGGCTGGGGCGGACGGCTCGTCGGCTTCCTGCTCAGCCGCGCCATGGCTTACACCGGCTTCGATCCGGCGGAAGCCACGCACACCGGCACGAAAAAACTCTTCGCGGATTTTTCCCGCTTCACGCCCGGCAAGCAAGTCGACTTCCAGTGCCGCTGCTTCGAGGAAAGCGAACTCGAACCGGAAAGCTTCGATTTCGCGCTCACCTCCCCGCCCTATTTCAACGTCGAAAAATACGAGGGCGAGGACTCCAGCCACCGCAAGTACAAACAGTTTCAAGTCTGGGACGCCTGCTTCTACCACGAACTGATCGCGCGCACGGCGCAAGCGCTTAAACCGCACGCCGTCTTCGCATTGCAAGTCGGCAATCAGAAACACCCGCTCGAACAGCGCGCGAAAGAGCACGCGCAGCGGTGCGGCTTGACCTATCTCGAAACGCGCGCGTCGGGCATGACGAATAACTGGACGGAGACGCCGGAAGCGGACGGCGAAGTCGTCGTGCTCTTTCGCAAAGGATGAGCGTGATCATTACTCGCGCGGCGCGGCTCGCGCGCCTCGCGCAATTGCGGCAAACCGAAGCGAAAAGCGACGTCTACCCGCTGATCGGCAACCTGCCGACGATGCGCCTGATTCTGGTGTGGCCGAAACTCGCGCTGGACCTGCCGGAAGCGTACGAGAGCAACGAACCCAACGCCGCACGCGCTCTGGACGATCTCTGGGCGGGTATCATCCTGGATTATCCGGCGCTCGCCGACAGCGCGCGCATCCCGCTATCCGTCATTAAGCAGCACGTCCGCGAAGCGCAAGTGCACCGCTGGATCTACCCGGACGGCTCGATTCACGCGCACGCACTCGAACTCGCGCGCGCGACCATCCTGAAAATCGCGCGCGGCAAAGAGGAGTAAGCAAGGCATGCCAGTAACACCGGATAAAATCAGGCAATTCGAGCGACGCGTGAAAGCCTTGCAGGCGAGCGCGGAACACCTCGCCAAGGACGTCCGCGCGCGCGTCAATGCGGTCGTAAACGAGCACCGGCGGCGCATCAAGGAGCTGCTCGATCAACAGCCGCTGCAGCAGGCTGCAATCGCGGCGGCGGACGTGCCGCGCCTCAAAACTCAGCTGCGCCGCGAAGTCGACGAAATGCTCGCCGAAGCGATTGAACTCGTGCAAGCCGCCGAAGAGCTCGCTTGGTCGAAAGGGTTCGCCGCCGGTCAGGAATTAGCCGCCAGTCTCGGCCTTGAAGCGTCCTTCTTCGCGCCGTCCCTCGCTTTGCGCACGATCGCAACCGGCTATACCGCCGATCTGATTCGCTCGATTGCGGACGACCTCATGCCGAAAGTCAACGGCGTGATCGCGCGCGGCGTCTTAGGCAACCTCTCGCCCTACGCGGCGATGCAGGAGATCGACGTGCTCCTTGGCCGCGGCGGACAGCGCGGCGTGAGCTATCAAGCCGAACGCATCGTGCGCACCGAAGTGCAGCGCGTCTACTCCATCGCGCTCGACACGCAAGTACAAGCGCTCGCGGCCATGGCGGAACATCCGCAAAAACTCCGCAAACAATGGGTTGCCGGACCGTTTCGACAGGGTCGCCGCGAGGAGCATCAGCAGATCGACGGTCAGACCGTTCCGGTCGCCGAGCCGTTCAAACTCCCGGATGGCACGCGCCTGATGTATCCGCGCGACCCCGCCGGCCCGCCGCATCAAACCATCAACTGCGGCTGTTCTTGGATCATCGACCCGGACTCGCTCGCCGACGCCATGCACTAACGCTATTCCCCTCCAAAGGGGCATCCCCCAAAAAACTCCTATAAGATTCGTACGAACCTTATAGGGGTTTTTTATAACAGGCCTTGACGAGGCCCGCCAGCAACTGTAGATTCAGGATGTACGCTCGCTTACTCGATTAATCATAATGCACCGCATCAAATTCAATCGCATTTCCGAATCGCGGATTTTAGCCGCCGATAAATCCGGCAAGATCTGGGAAGTCCTCGTGATCAAGGAAGGACTGTCCCGCAACTTGTGCCCGGAAGGCTTCCGCTATTACTACGACGCCGCCATGCTCAAGACGGCGCTGCCGCTGTTCGATAATCGACCCGCCTATGCCTTCGAGTTCAGCTCGGAATACTTCAATCATGTGCCGGACGGCGCGATCCCGATCAAGCAGCAAGCCGGAATCGCCAAGAATAAAGTCGGCGTCTACACGAATCCCCATTGGGGCCAGGACGACGAGGGTAACGAGGGTATTATCTGCACCTTGACGCTCGTCGACGTCGATCTGGCCGGAAAGATGCGCGAAGCCTGGGACAGCGGCCTGCGCGATTTCGTCGGCTACTCCATCGACGGTGACGGCGGCTATGAGCTCGTCAAAGTCGGCGGACAAACCGTCGCCAGCGTTCAGTTACGAAGTATCGACTCTATCGATGTTGTGACCTCTCCAGCGGCGGGAGGCAAAAATATCCGCTTAGTTGCCGCACAATCCAGTGATCAAACCGAGGACAAGAAACCCATGAACGTAAAAGTGCGATCCGCCATCTTCCGCATTTTAGAGGCGCGGAAGGCCGCGAAAGAGCGCTCCGACCGGATCCTCGAAGCGGACGACGCAAGCGCCCTCACCGTCGCCGTTGAGGAACTCAAAAAAGAAGCCGATGTCATGCAGCGGCAATCCGGCATGGAACAAGCCGTGCAACTCGCGCAAGAAGCGATCTCCGCGCTGCAAGCGGGCAACGCGGACGGCGCGCTCGTCGCGCTGCAGAAGTTGCTCGACTTGCAAGCGCCACCGGCTCCGGCACCGGCGGCGCAGAACTCCGCTGCGCCCGCCGCGCAATCCGGACAGCCTTCTCCCACTGTCGTCAATCCGACCGCGCCTGCGCAGGCAGCGGACAACAAACCGCAGGAACCGGCCGGCGCGAACGGCGGCAGCGCCGGTACGCCGGATCAAATGCAACAGCTCAAGGAAGAAGTCGCGTCGCTCAAGACGGAGCTCGATCAGGATAAGGCCATCAAGCTGATCGAGGCCAGCAACCTGCCCGACGCTTCGAAAGAGCATTTAAAAGAAAGCGTGCGCGAACGCAGCTTGACGAGTCAGCGCGTGCGCGAAGCGATTCAAGCCGAACAGAAGTACCTCGAGCGGCTCGGCATCGGCAATACGGAAAACGTGCAGTTGCGCGAAGCCGGACGCGAGGACGTGATCCTCGCCGTGGAAGGCTTCTTCGACAACGCCGATCAGAAGGATCCGAAAGGCCGCGTCGTGCGCCGCTTCCGCAATATCCGCGAAGCAGCGATGCGCGGTTTCGGCGTATCGCACGATGTCGCGCAAAACGCCGACCGGCTGCTCGGCATGCTCTGCCGCAATTCTTACGCCTCGTCCGTCCGCTTAGCGGAGAGCATGACGACGGCGACTTTCGATCAAGTCTTCGGCGACGCGCTGCACCGCAAGCTCATGAAAGAGTACCAGCTTCCGCTCTGGAACGACTGGCAGAACATCGTGGAGATCGTGGACGATATCACCGACTTCCGCGAGCACAACTTCATCCGGCTCGGCTACTGGGGCGAACTGCCCGACGTGAATCCGGACGGCGGCACGTTCCAGGACTTGCCGGATCTCGCCGATGAGCAAGTTGGGCTGAGCGTGACCACCAAGGGCGGCATCTTCTCGATCACGCGCAAAATGCTCGTGAACGACGACATGCGCGCGATCCGGCTGCTGCCGGTGCGGGCCGGGCGAGCGCTCAAGATGCGCATCTACCGCGCGGTCTTCGGCGCGCTCGTCAATAATGTCGCCTGCGGTTACGACAACACCGCCTTGCTGCATACCAACCACGCCAACAAAGCCGGCGGCTCGGATACCTTATCCGCGCCCGCGCTGAACGCCGGACGCTCGAAAATGTTCATGCAGAAAGCCGCGCTCTCCGACGCCACCGAGCCGGAATACCTCGGCGAAGCGAACACTCCGCGCTGGCTGATCGTCCACCCGGATAACGAACAGATGGCGCTCGCGCTTACGAAGTCCGTCGCCGCCGTGCAGCTCGCGCAAGCGGCGGGCGGCTACGCGGCGAGCCAGTTCCTCGCGTCTAATACCGTCCCGAACCTCCATCAGAACACGATGGATTACATCCTCTGTCCGCGCATTCCGAACGCCACTTACTGGTGGATGCTCGCGGATCCGTCCTACGTGCCGACCATCGCTGTCGGTTTCCTGAACGGCCAGCGCGAACCGGAGCTCTTCCAGGAAGTCGCGAACAGCGGTTCGAACTTCACGGCGGATAAAGTCAGCTACAAAGTGCGCCACGACGCCGGTGTCAAGCCGGTCGATCATCGCGGCGTCTACGGCTTCAACGGTTAATAAGCAATCTCGGTTACGCCGGGGCCGCGCTGGCGCACAGCGCGAGCCGGTCCCGGCCACCGAATCCATTCTCACGACTCAACCAGAAGGAATCCCCGCTATGGGAAAGACTCGATTCAGCGATATCCCCGGACCGCTGCCCTTCAGCGCGCGCACGCCCGCTCATCTCGCGGCCACCGCGACGGAGGAATGGCCGGTCTTCCGCGCCCCCTTCGCTTGCACCCTGAAGAAACTCGATATCGTCCCGCAAGCCGCCGTCACCGGCGATAACACCAATCGCACGAATCTGAACGTGCTGAATAAAGGCGCGGCTGGCGCCGGCACGATCGAAGTCGGCAATCTCGATCTCGCCACCGGCACAAATCTCACGGCTTTCGACTCGACGTCGCTCCCGCTTAACGCCACCTATACATCCGGCGTCACGCTTGCCGAAGGCGACGTCGTCACGATCCAGCATGAGAAAGTCGGCAACGGCGTGCTCGTGCCGGAATGTCTCGTCTATCTCGAAATCGATCCGGCGTAACGGCGCATGAGCAAAATCCTGAAAACGGAAAAGATCGCGGACGGCGTCGTGCTGAACGACGCGCAGACGAGCTACAACTGCCGCCCGGTCAATCTGAGCGGAATCGTCACCGACGATTCGCCCATCTACTACGCTATCGGCTCCAACGCCGTCGCGGGCGGAACTTTTAGCGGCGCTCTGAACGGCGCATTGACGGAAGCCGATCTCGCGGATAGCGGACGACGGATCAATGCACTGGCACAGCTATTCCCGTCGACTGGAGCAGTAGCCACCGCGAAGCAGCTCCGCAATATCGAGTTCTCAGCGAGCATACCAGAAATTACTCCATGGCAGCAAGTCGCGCTCAGCCGCGCTTCCGGCGCGGGCACAGCGATCACCGTCGATGTCTGGGCTGTCTGGCGCGAGGAAACCTGATGAGCGCGCGCGCGAGCAGGCAATTTCACTTGACTTCGCTGGAAGTCCACCTCAATAAAGAGCAGCAGGTGGTTTCCGACGTTCTGGACACCTCGCGCTTCTACTCTTTAACAGTGGGAATCACCTCCGACGAAGCCATCAGTCCTGATCGGGCGGCAATTATCGTTGAACAGTCCGTTGATAATCAGACATGGTTTGAGGCGATGCGGGTCGGCGTGAATATGATTCAGAATCCGATCCCCGTAGGCAACTCATTTCAGTGTGTCTACTCACCGATCATGAAATTCTCCCGTGTTCGAATCGTCAATACAGCAGGTGATTTCGAGTTCACGATTCTCTCCGCTTGGGCGGAGGCGAAGACGTGAGCCGCCACTTCGACGCGCTCGCGAACGAAGTGCGCGGCCTGATCAAGGACGGCGACGGCTACGTCTCGGAAGACGAGCTGGCCGCCGCCGTGCGCCGCGGAATCGCCAGACTAGCCGAAGCCCGCCCGCGCCGGATCATCGCCGACTTTCCGGGCAACAGCAGCGCGCAAGTCTTCACGCTGCCGAACAGCTTCGAGCCGTGCTTTAGCGACGTCGTGAAAGTTCTCTATCCGTTCGACGCGAGCGCCGTGGAATTGCCCGAAGATCTCGAGCTCGCGCGCTTAACGCTCGTCGAGACGGGCGACGGCACGTATAAGCTGCGACTGCCCTTCGCCCCGGCCAACGCCAAGCAACTGCGAGTCGTCTTCACCGCACATCATACGGTGAACGAGCAGACGAGCACGATCAAGGCCGCTGCGGACGAAGACGCCGTCATTCACTGGGCCGCCGCCGAATGCCTGCGCATCATGGCGGCGAAAGCGATTGGCGTGGGCGACTCCCTGCTCGGCGCGGATACCGTCAGCTATCAGTCGCGCTCGAGCCAATACAAAAGTCTCGCGGAATTCTACGAGGAACAGTCCGGATTGAAAACCATTCCGGGGTTCGTGTTCAACCGCGTGTTCGTGACGACGAACGAAGGTCTCCTTTACTTGACGCATTGAGGATCCCATGGCGGAACAACCGCTCCAGTTCGAGATCGTGATTCGCCCGCCGCTTGACGCATTTCTGAAAAGCGACAAGCTGACGAACGACGCCAACCGGGAACTCGAAAAAACGATGCAGGACGCCGCGTTCCTCGTGCATAGCGCGGTGATCCCGAAGACGCCGCATGCGTCCGGAACGCTGCGCAGTTCGATTCAACCGGCGGAACCCATCGTGCTGCACAACTCGATCACCGGCGCCGTCTCCACCTCGCTTCCGTATGCGCCGTACGTCGAGTACGGCAGTAAACCGCATTGGGCGCCGATCGGGCCGCTCTTGCTCTGGGCGCAGCGCAAGCATCACGATCCGCGCATCGCCTACATCGCACAAAAGGCTATCGCCAAGCGCGGCACGAAAGCCTGGCACATGTTCCGGGACGGCTTAGCCGAATCGAAAGCGCGCGCGCAGCAATTGTTCGACGCAGCCGTCGAGCGCATCTTGGCCAAGTGGAGACAGTAATGACGTCCATCGACTATCTCGAAATCGCGAATCAGATCACTTCACGGCTTGCGGCGGTCCCGAATGTAGGGCGCGTGCATCACTATCAGCGCAACCTCACTTCGCTCGAAACGGTCAAAGCGGAATTCTTCGATCATAACCTCGGCCGCATCGCCGCCTGGACGGTCTCCCGCGAATCCTTCACCGACACGCAGTCCAGCAACATCGAGAATACCCGCGTCGCCACGTGGGTTTTGCGCGGCTACATGAGCGTCGAGGACGCGCAAGCGACGGAGCTGCTCTTTCAGCAGGTGATCAACGACATCAGCGCGGCCTTCCGACCGCAAGACGATTTGGGTGACACTGTCGAATTGATTCAGCCAGTGCAAGCGCGCACTATCGGCTACACGATGCTCGGCAAGCCCGATTCCGGCGTTCTCTGTCACTCCGCCGAGCTCGTACTCCAAGTGCAGGAATTCTATCAGAATTGACGAGGAACCAATGGCTTTAGGAACAGCGACCGGTTATTCCGGCATCATGGGCGCCGCGAAGGAAACCGCCTTCCGCACCCCGGTCAATATCAACACACGGATTCCGATCACTGCGGAGGGCCTGAGCGACGCAATCAAGCTGATCGAACAAGAAACGCTCATGGGTTACCCGGGCCGGGACACGCTCGACGCGGGACCGATTTCCGTCACGGGTTCGGTCGATACCGAAGTGCGCTTCGCGACGGCGAACAGCGGGCGCACGATCTTCTTCGGCAACGACTTGCTCGTCGCGCTCGCGATGGGCGCCTGCGCATGGCACGCCGGATCGAGCACGAACATCCTCAAGCTTTCCGACGATCTCGACAAGTCCGCCACGCTCGCGCTGCATAAGAAGATCGCGATCTGGGAATTCGTGTCGTGCTTCTTTAAGGGCTTCAAATTCAGTGGCAAGGCCGGGGAAATCTGGAAGACCTCGTTCGATACCGTCGCTTACAAATTAATGCGCGGCGATCCGTCGAGCGGTAGTCAGCAGAACAAGCAAGCGCAGTTCAACGCACTGAGCGTCACGGCGGGCAAGCGCGGACTCTTCGGCGACAGCACGTTTATCCTCGCCCCGGTCAACACGGCTTGGGGCGGCGGCGAGAGCAATTTCCGTATCGGCTTAAACGAATTCAGTTTGAATTACGAGAGCGGTTTGACGGATCCGGAATTCAGCACGCCCGACGCCGCCGGCGGACACACGGACGCGAACTTGACGATTCAGCCGGTGCGCGGCGGATTCCGCAAGTGCGAATTGGAATTCTCCTTGCCGCGCTATCAAGACTTGAGCGGCGGCGCGCTGCAATGGGGCTCGCAGCTGCTGGCTTGGAAAGACACGCAAGCGCCCTTGCAACTGCTCGGCACGATTCAGCCGAGCGGTGACAGCACGCGCATCATCAAAGCGATGTGTCCGTATCTCGTGATTACCGCGGTCGATGCCGCAATCAGCGGTCCGGCACCGGCTTCGATGAAAGTCAAAGCGACGCTGCTGCGCGGCGCGGGCCGCAATACCGTCGTGACGGACGCCGCCGGATCCTCCATCGCCGAGGAGTTCCAGCTCGAATTCAAGAACAGCAACAACGCGGCATCTGAGTATGGCCGCAATGCCGCCATTTTCTAAGGTTGTGATTTGCATGCAACCATTAGTCAGCTACACTATGCAGCGCGAATCCATCATCGCCATTAAGGAGTGATCTTATGCCCGGCGTAGCGCTCGGCTATAATTCGAAAGCGGCGCTGCGAATGCGCAGCCGCATTAACAAGCTCGACGTGTGGAACGCCAACGCCGAACCGTTCTGGAAGCTCGGCAAGCACCACCAGCTCTGGCTGGAAAGCGAAAGCATCAGCGAGGAGCTGAAGCACCTCGCCGACGAATCCTTGACCGGCAAGGCAGGCTTGGACACGCTCGATCTCGTTTCCATGCTCTCCGGCGGTTCGCTGAACGTCAACGGCTTCTTCTACGGTCTGGATCAATTGCTCGCCATGGCGCTGGGCTACGAGCGGATCCGCACGAACGCCGCTTACGAATCTCCGTCCTTCGACAAGGCGTTCAACAACACCGTCAAGACCGGCACGACGGCTTCCGGCTGCACCGCCACGCGCATCGTCGCCAATGCGTCGGTGTTTGCTGCGGGCGATGTCGGAAGTTATATCCGGCTGGAAGCTAATAGCGTTATGGTCGGAAGCTTTCACGACCAAGTGCGCCGCATCACCAACTACGTGAACAGCACGACGGTGGATATCTCGCCCGCGCTCGACACCGGCGGCGGTTCCGGCTGGTACAGCTACGGAATCGTACCGTCAGCGGGAGTCAACTTTCGCGTCGCTCGCGTCTTTACGCACACCTTCGAAGTCGCGCGCAATCTGCACGCCGAGCCGTTCACCGAGCTCGGGATCGGCGACAGCTATTGGGCGAACGCCGAGAACACCGCCAACCGCTGGATCGCCCGCGAAGCCGTGCTCTCTATCTGGAAGAATATCGCCTATTGGACGTTTCTGCCGGTGATGCTCAAGACGCTCGCGCTTAAGCTCGACGCAAACGGGCTGAAGGTGGCGGCGGAATTCGCGGCACGGGCTTTCAATAACGGCAATGAGGACGGACAGAATCATACGCTCTGGGGCTTCTGTCCGCTGCCCGCCTTCGTCAAGGAACGGGCGCTCTTCGGCGATTTCTCGTTCAGTCTCGATCCGTTCAGCACATCGGCTTGGCCGGAAACGAAACTTCCGATCACCGCTTTCGACCTGCAGATCGACAACGCGCTCGACAGCGACCTGATCACCGTCGGCAACGTCGTGCGCGACGAACCAGTGCGCGGCGGCTTTCGTAAGATCGGCGGCTCCATCGCCCTGCCGCGCTATAAAGATCAGGCGCTCGAAGACTACTGCCGCAATCAAACCGAGCTCATGGGCGCGCTCAAAGCGACCGGCGGCATCAATCTCGTGGATTCCGGAGGCACGGTCAATCACGAACTGCGCGTTTTCCTGCGCCGTTTGAAACTGACCAAGCAAGACACGCCGGTCAGCGGTCCCGCGCCGCTCGCGCAAAAGTACACTTTTCATTGCTTGCAGCCGACCACCGGCAACAGCTTCAATATGCCGACCCCCAGCACGGGGATAGAAAACGGCGAGCTCATCATCCAAACGGTGAATCAGAATCCGTACAACGCATTTATGAACCAATGCCAGGAATGACCCACCCATGAACAACGGCTTAACGCTTATTCAAGGCAAAAAGGAATTCTGCCGCGAACTCGCGAACGGCGCGCGCATCTTCTACCGCCGCCTGCCGCTCCCGATCTTCGTGAACTTCGTGCGCGGCAATCTGCTCGACGACCGCACCGGCAAAACCGACTGGCAACAAGTCGCTGAAAAAGGCGCCTTATACGCGATTACGCGCTGGGAGAACGTCTTCGACGAGGACGGCAACACTCCCGCCGAATGCAACGAGGAAAACAAAGCGATGCTGCCGCCGCAGGTGCTGGGCGACATTTCCCGGCTCGCCATCGAACACTTAAAAGAAAGCTCCAAAGAAGCGACGGAGTTCGCGCGGGAAATCGCCGCTGAGGGCTCGCCCGACCCTTTAGCGAATACGACGCGCGCGCCCGAGGCATAACGCGCGGCGGACAACTGCAGCGCTTCGTCGAGCTGCAATGCGCGGTGCAGTGGAACTACTGCCCGAACTGCTACGCCAGCTACCGCGACGACGGGCGGCGGCCGCCGTGTATGACAAACGCCGACGGGCTTTGCAAATACACGCTGGAACCGCCCTTTTTTCTCGCCGCATCCGAACGGCTCGCCTGGGACGTTTTTCAGGATGTGATCAGCTATTCGGGACCGGACAGCCTGAAGCTCCCCAGCTTAGACAAACTCGAATGGGTGATCAACCATCGCCTGCTGCGCGATATGCTCGGTGATGATCGCTGCTTCCGCCTCATTGAAAACGTGCGCTCTATCGCCAGCATCATCCGGCAAGACCTAATCTCGAAACGGCACTCTGAATCATGAGCGATAAAGTCCTCGGTATCATTCTCAAAGCGCAAACCGATATCGACGCCGCGGTCAACGAGCTGAAGTCGGGTTTGAAAGACGCCGAACGGCAGGCGGCCACCTCCGCTAAGAAGACGTCCGAAGAATACGAGCAAGCTTTCACGAAGATTCGCAACGCGAGCGCGATTGCGTTCGCGGCGGTCGGAGCAAGCATCGGGTTCGCGACAAATACCGCGATCAAGCAGGAAGACGCGGTAAACAAAGCGCGCGCGCAGGTGAGACTCGCGGGCGGCGATTGGGAAGCCTATGGCGACCAGGTGCTGAAAGCGGCCGCCGCGATTCAAGAACATTCGCGCTACGGCGATGAGGAATTATTACCCGTCTATGCGCGCATGGTCGCAATCACCGGCGACTATCAAGCCAGTCTTGAAAACCTGAATATCGTTGCCGACGCGGCGGCCGGACTTCAGATTGACATCTCGACTGCCGGAGATTACGTGGCGCGCGCCATGACCGGGCAAGCCGAAATGCTGGGGCGACTACTGCCGTCGCTTCGCGAAAAACTCAAACTACTCGGCGAAGATGCGAGCGCTGAGCAGAAAGCCGCGCTCGCGATTCAGGAATTAGGCAGAATGTCAGGTTCCGCCGCCGCTGACGTGGAAACGGTCGGCGGAGCACTTAGCCAACTGAAGGCTACCGCTGGCGATACGACAGAGGAGATCGGCAACGCCTTTCTACCTCTTATAAAAGACATGGCGAAGGAGTTGCGCTCTGTCGCAAAAGGCGTCGGCGAATGGGTGAAGGAACATACCGAGCTTGTAAAAGTGCTTGGCACCGGCGCAATCGTTACGACCGGATTTCTCGCCTTTACAACGAGCGCCGCGTTGATACTGCCGCGCATCGCCGCTGGAGTGGCGGCCTTTACGACGGCGGCGTCCGCGCTGACCGGCGTGCTGACATTTCAGACCGCCGCGCTATGGGGTAACTCGCTCGCGTGGAATGCCGTCGGCGTCGCGATGCTCTCCGTTCCCGGCTGGGGCTGGGCTCTGGCTGGAGTGGCTGCACTCGGTACTCTTGCATACGCTCTTTCTGATTTCGAGTACGAAGCACAAGATACGCCGCAGAAGATCGAGGATATCAATGCCGCGCTAATCGCGATGAATCCCGCCGCTGCTGACGCCACGAGCGCCGTGCAAAACCTCGCGAAGATCACGGCTGACGAATTTAACAAGCTCAAGGACGATAACGAGCTCACGCTGATCGGGGAAGAATTCAGCGAAACGACAAAACAAGCGATGAACGATGCTGCCGACGCCATCGCGGACTCTGGGCCGAAGGTACGCGAGGGTGCGTGGAAATTAGGCATTCAAGCCGGTGAAGCATGGAAGGAAGCGCTCGCCTCGCAAACGCAGTCGCTGAATGATGCGCTGGAATGGGAGGATAAGGGAGATTCGGGGCAAGGACTCGTCGCATCGGAAGCGGAGTCTATCGCCGCTTTAGAATCGCTTCAGGCTGACCATCTCAATTGGAAACGCGCGCAGGACAAGGCGTATCTCACCGAACGCCAAGCCCTGCTCAATCAAGCCCTCGCCGCCGGTGTGGACGCCGAAGCCGCCGCGCAGATCATCATGACCAGCAAGACGAACGAGCAAGCGCTCGCCCGTTTCGAGCTCTACCGGCAAGAGTATCAAGCCGTGCAAGACATGACCGCCGGAATGCAGAATGCGTTCCTGACCGGCATGCAGAGCATCACGGATGCGGAAATGACCGGCAAAGCGCGCCGCGAAGCGATCTGGAACAGCTACCGGGCGACGGTGATTCGGCAGATCGCGGAAAGCGTGAACAAGTTTATTTTCGGCGAAATGGCGAAGCGCGCGGCAATGGCGGCAACCGGCGTCGTCGCGAAGCAGCAAGTTGCCGAACAAGCCGCCGTCGAACACGCTAACGTCCTCAAATCCATCGCGCTGTCGGTCAAGGCTATCGCGGCGAAGATCTACTCCTTTTATGCCAGCATGGGGCCATTCGGACTCCCGCTCGCCGCCGCCACGGTCGCGGCGGCAATCGCGGCCATCCGCACCATCAAGCTGCAAACGGGCGGCATCGTGCCCGGCTCCGGTCGCGGTGATACCGTCCCGGCACTGCTCGAATCGGGTGAGTTCGTTGTCAATCGCTCCGCCACCAATCAATATCGCGCGTTGCTTGAACAAATCAATTTCGGAAGCTTGCGCCGCCCGTCCGCCTCGGCGCCCGCCGAATACGCCTATGCCAATCGCGTGGCGCGCAACGAAGCGCAACTTGCGCAAGCCGTCGCTTCCGGCGCGCTCCCGTCAACAGCCGCCGAGCAATCGCACGTCAGCATGGAGATTCATCTGGATCGCGATACGAACGAACGCGATGTCGCGCGCATCAAGCATCTGCTCGACACGCACGTCGTCGAAGCCGTCGAAGCGGCGATTGACCGCGGCGCGTTCCGGCGGAGGTTCGCATTCTCATGATCTTCACTTACGGCGCGACCGTGCTGCTCCTGCCCGCGAACCGCTATAACAATCAATATCCGGGCTTCAAGCCGAACGTGACGGCGGACGTAGCCGCCGATGGCAGCGTCGTCGCGTATAACGGCCCGTTCACGGAAACGCTCGTCAATATCAGATTGCGCTTGAAGAGCGCGCAGCTCGCGAGTCTGCGCGCGTTCTTTATCGACACGGTCAATTGGGCGGCGCTGGAATTTCAAATGACGCCGGACAGCGGGATCGATCTCGGCGGCGGCGTTAATCAGCCGCAGAACGTCCGCCTCTGGCAAGAGACGTACGCCGAAGTGCCGCTGGCCTACGGCATCTGGGAAGTCGCGTTCGTGCTGCGCGGTCTGCTGCCGCCTTCCGGAGGCGGCTCCTAATGGCCCGCGCACTCTCCGCCAATGTCGCCACCGGAATTCAAGGCGGCAACGCCGTTCCGATCTGGCTGATCAACGCCACGGCGCGGCGCAAGAGCGACGGCGCGACCGTCGCGTTCAAATGGAGCACGGCGGCAGACAGCGGCCTCTCCGAGTTCACCACCGGGCGCATCGCGCAAGGCGGCTTGAAACCGGTCAAGTTTCGCTGCGACGTCACGCACGGCGGCAATATCGCCGACGTGGATCCGTGGGGTTTCGACCTGCTCAACGGCGATGCTTTCTGGGCGAATACGCTCAGCGGCTATCAATTCGAGAACCGCCCGGTTGAACTACGGCTGATCTTCGGGCGCGTCCCCGGCGTGTCCTGGGACAACGCCGCGCCCGTCTTCACCGGCTATACCGAAGATCTCGGCATCACGCCGCGGCGCATCGCTTTTCAATGCGTCGGCAGCTGGCACGCCGTGCATCGCGAACTCCCGAAGGAGCTCGTCGCGGGGATCGACTCCATCGAACTGGTCAAAGGCAAGCAGGGTTTTCCGAAGCAGCTGATTTACGGCGATTATAATTATCGAGCGATCAACCGCGACGGCTTAGGCTATTTCCCCTCGCCCTCCGGTCTCGTCCATTACGGCTTGCGCGACGTCTGCAAAGTCGATCTGATCTCGCATAAGGAAATCCTCTACGCCGATCACGAATTGCATACCGCGCATCTCGGCTATGAGGGCGGGGGAACCGACAGCATCCGGCTCTACAAGCAGGAGTCGGTCGTCAACGGTTTCGTTTCCTGCCAGTCGCAGATCGACACGACGCAGGACTACTTTCACGGCGAGCGCGGCTACCACGGACAAGACGTGCTGCAATTGTTTTACGCCGACGAGATCAGTCATGTCCCAGCGGTGGATGCCGCACACAGCTCGATTCAGAACCCCGCCTATTGCACGGACGAGGAGATCGGCAATTTCGCCATTTTCAAGCAAGCCGGAAGCAGCGCGAACTGCCTCAAGCTCGTGTTTCGCGAAAAAAGCGGCTGCAGCGGGTTGACATGGCACAATCTGATCCTGTACTGCACGCGGGACGGCGACGATCCGCTCTATTGCGAAATCAGCATGGCCGGCAAAGCCTCGCTCGGCCCGCTGCCGATCACGACCTACGGCAGCAACAACGTCTTCGCTGTCGATTTGTCCGACTGGAATTTCGATGATGCGGATCCGCCGGAGCCGCTGCCCGATCCGGGCGTGCTCAGCGCGGACGTAATCGTCAAGCTCTGGGGCGAGCAGAGCGGCGGCTCGTTCAGCAACATTTATCTGCACCACGTCACGCTTAACACGCCACGCAATACGCTCGGCAGTCAAGGCGGACGCCGCGCCGAATCCGGCGATGTCTATGCCTGCGTGAAAGGCCGCAAGTTCAACGCCTGGATCGACGCCCCGAACCACGTCAACGCGCGGAACGCGGGCGAGTTGATTCAGAATCCTGCTTATATCATCGAATCCCTGCTCGTCGATGAATGTCACCGGACGCCCGCGAATCTGGCCCGGGCTATCAGTTTCAACAGCGTGGCGGGGCTCTTCTGCTCTCACAACGACCTGCTGGCGTTCACGAGCAAATTTGCATTCGCCTGCTGGGTCTATCTGCCGTCCGCCCCGGCTTCAGTTTGCCCGCTGCTCCAAAAAAGCGGCACCATCGCTTGGCCGTACCGCTGGGCAATTGGCTCTGACCGTAAACCGTTTGTAGCCATAGGAAACGGAACTACTCAAACATCGTTCACGGCCACGAATGCTGTTCCGCTCAGCACGTGGACGCACATCGCGGTGGTTTATGACGGCAGTGCGCTTTATCACTACCTGAACGGCGCTCCGAACGGATCGCTGTCCGTTGCGCAAGCGGTCGCGGATGGCGGCGACGCCTTCTGGATCGGCTTCAACGGCTCCGTCTATGCGAATTGCCGCCTGGACGAACTGAAAGTCTGGGCAACTTCCAAGAACAGCGCTGAGATTGCGGCGGATTACAACAGCAACAACGGCGTCTTCGGCCAACCGGAGCAAGACCTCGTGCTGCTGTTTCACTTCGACGAAGGCCAAGGCCGCGACCTCCGCGACTGGGCGGAATCCGGCTTGCGCTTCGGCCTGTCCCCCGCCAGCGGCGCGAGCTTCGTCACCGGCAAAGTCAACGCGCCCCGGCAACTCCACGAACTCAGTTTCGACACCTGCGCGCTCGCCCGCGAGTCGTGGAAGTTCGCCGGCGCCATCGCCGAAACTCAGAACAGCCGCGACGTCATCAAGGACATCTGCTACGAAGCGGGCTACGCCTACCTGACCCGCGCCGACGGACTCGAAGGCGTCGTCCAGATCGAACCGACGACCTCGCTCGGCTTCATCAGCGTAAGCGACGCGCTCATGGAGCGCGGCGGTAAGCAAACGACGCTAACCGTCGGGCGGGCGAAGCAGCAGGACGTCTACAACGAGTTCGTCTTGAAATACCGCAAGCTCGGCAACGACTACGACGGCGTCAAATACGTCATCAATCCGCTCGCCGGACAATACTCCGACCGCTGCAGCAACCTGTCCTCCGACGGCAGTACCTACTGGCTGAAGTGCCGCAGTTGCTACGTCGAACTCAATACCGTGCGGCGCTGGATCTACGAAGCCAAGTGGATCCGCGAGGACGCCACCGCCGAGGCGTTTCTGAAATTTATGATCGCGCGGCTTGCGCGCCGCCCGTGGACGGTGAAATTCGAAACGTCGCTGAAACGGCTCGCCGACGAACTCCTCGATAACTGGAAAATCAACGTGAACGACTTGCCGACCGGCATTCGCAATTTCGCGCACTTCAAACTCATCGAACAAACCATCGACCCGAACACGAATCGCCTCAGCGAAACGTGGGTGGATGTCGGCGTTTAACTATTCTGCGGAGCACACAGCCTATGGAATGGAATGCAATTTCAGCGCTCGGTCCGGTCGGATTATGCGCGGCGGTCATCGTCTATCTGTTTCTCAAGTACCCGCCGCGTTCCGACAAGGACGCGGGGAAACAGTTTGCCGCGCTCTATGACGAACTGCGCGACGATCGCGAGGAAGCCATGCGTCAGCAGCGCGAAATCTTCGACCGCTATATCAACCTCATGGAACGGCAGTCGGTGATTCTGGATCGCATCAGCGCGCGGCTCGAAGATCACATCGTTGAAGCTCGCCGCGAATGGGATCGGCGCAAGAATCAGTAGGAGAATCTCATGCTGAAAAAGCTCTGGAAAAAATGCAACGGCAAGAAGCTCTGGACGGCGATATCCGTCGCGCTCGGCTACGGCGTCGGTATCGCCCGCGCCCGCTTCCCTTACCTCCCTTGGGACGAAATAATTATCCCCATCCTCTTGTCGCTCGGCGTGATCGGAGCCGGGCACAAGGTCGTTAAAACCCGATCACAGAACAGGAGAAACGACATGAAGAACATTATCGACTCACTGCTGCCGCTGATTCTGCCGATGATCGCGGACTACGCCGACGGCGCCCTGCCTGAAGGCCCGAAGCGCTGGCTCTACGTCCAGATCGTCTCGCTCGGCACCGAAGGCCAAGCCTGGGTCCAAAAGACGCAGACCAGCCTCGACGACGCCGCGTGGCAGGCCTTCCTCGCGGAAGCCAAGCAGGAGTTCACGGAAGCCGGGCTCCCGGATTTCCCGGAGAAGCTCGACGCGTTCGTCAAGTTCGCGGCCTGAGTCGAGTCGACTTGCTGACAAACAGAACCGCCCGGGAACACTTCCCGGGCGGTTTTCTAATCTAATCGAACAAGCAGCGCTTACCGCATCAATACCATCTTCTTCGCATCAACGAAGTTGCCGGCTTCCATGCGGAAGATATAGAGTCCGGACGCGACATCGTGACCCGCACTATTCTTGCTATTCCACGTCACAGTATATGTTCCTGCGACATGAATGTTGTCAAGCAAAGTAGCAACTCGTTGTCCGAGCGTATTGTAAACATTGATTCGAACATGAGTATTTTCGGGGATATCGTAACGAATCTGCGTCGTCGGATTGAACGGGTTGGGGTAGTTCTGATAGAGGGCGAACCTATCAGGGATCGCGTTGTCCCAATTCGACGGTCTTGATCCTTCGATTGTGCCTAACAAACCGATCAGATACTGTTCCCTCGTGAGTCCCTCTTCGAGGGATTCGATTCGCATCGATTGTGGAATTCGATTCGCGAAAGACTCGTCAAGGCTACCATCATCCCAGTCAATGCTCCCCGCAGCCATTTGAACCAGATTCAGATCTGTCGCCACAAAAATAGAATCCTCAAACGCCAGACTGTCTTCCAGCAATTCAGCACAAAGATTAAGGGCGGATTCGAAAGCGTTTTTGTTCACGTAATAATTGACGAGAATTCGCTTACCGTGCAGTACGGCATCATAGGATGCACCATGTTGAGCGATCAACGCATTAATATAGCTCGGAATCCACTCTTCGCCTTCAATAAGATGCACGTCCGTAGTCACGAGGCGGCTTGCCGCGCTCCAGATAGTTGACGGATCTTGCGCATGTTCGATCACGTAAAGATACAATGCCTGTGCTTCAGCAAACATCTCTTCATTTTCCAGATCGATAGCGTAAAGGAGCGTATCTACAATCAATGAGTCTTCATCGAGCGTATGTCCCGATCTGCCTGCTGTCGGTCCCGGCTGGATGCTCGATGTTCCACTTCCGCAGACACCATACGGAGTCGGAGATGGACTTGAAAAATCCCAATAGGAAGCATCAGAAGGTCTGAAATAGTTGATCTCAGGGGTCACGTTCCAATACTGAATGATTGCTATAAACTGCGATACAAAAGGCGGGTAGTCTACCCAGCTCATGTATTTGATTTCGTGCGAATTATTCTGGATAAAATCGTTAGGTCGCTTGAGGAGCACAGGAAGAGGTCCCTTGCCTTGAAAAACCAGTAAGTAATCCGAGTCATCGCGGAACTCGTTAGCATAATTCTCTGAATTCTCCTGTCCAAACACTGGATTGCAGCCGGTCGCGGAATAAACTGTCGTCCTATAGGTCGAGGTTTCAGATGCGAGATCTTGGAATCGACAGCAGGTGAAATACGGATTGCAGGTTTCCGTATTCAGCATGACTCCATATTTGCTGGCTTCGCCTTCGAATAGACATTTGTCGAATGAACCTGATGTTTTTGAGATGTAAGTATTCGCATAGCTACAATTACGAACCGTCGTGTTGTTGATTTTGACGTAACAGTTGCTGGTTTGTAGACCGGGCAGACCCTCGATATTCTCGATCAGACATTCGCTTACATATTGCGTTTCCTTTGGGCTTCCAGTGAGTAAAAGTCCTCTCCCGTCGAATTGACAATAAACGATCGAAACCGGATGTGACAATGAGGTCGGAATAGGTTTATCGGTGTAAATGGCTGCCTTTGCACTTGCGTTTATGAACCTGGCTCCTTCAATCGAAACCTCTCCATTCACTTCCATGCAGTACCACTTTTCGCCTTCATCCATGGCGTCGAAGGTTACCATCTTCGAGGGAGTCCCATTCACGATCAAGGTTGCGCCTTGATCGACAATGAATGTGACATCCTGATCGAGTAAGACTTCGACTCCCGCGTCGATTACAAGCTGTTCGCCCGGCCTGACTGCATAATTGCTTGTGATGTATATGGGTGAATGGCTGATTGTCCAATGATCGGATGGATAAACCATCGGGTTGTCGAAGGAATGCCCGTTGACGCTATAGGATTCTATTTTCCAGCCATAAGATGGATCCAACGCGAAGCGGACAAGAATTAGGCGACCACAGACTTCTCGAATATGAACGACCGGCTCAACCAGTTCTACTTCATTTCGCGTGGCTTGACTGAACGTATCAAACCGATCCCAAAGATAGAGTTTCTGCTGAAATCGGTTGAAGCCGATAACACCTAAGCCTTGGATGATGGCGGATTCATGTACGTTCATCCCATCGAAATCGTTGGACAACGCGAGTGCTTGAGATTCGAGTGAAATCGCAGGATTTGAATTGCCGGCGATCAAATGATCAACGCGTTCGCTGCCTCCGTCACTAACATACAGATTAATGCGGTTATTGCTGTCCACAAAGCCCGAGATATCGCTCAACCACTGATAACCGTCGTCGAATACTCCGGGATGTCCATAGGATGCGAGAATACTACCATTCAAATCTGTGCGAAAGATTGACTTGGCATTCTCATCAACGATGAATAGACTGCCATTCTCATAGTGAATCCCGATTGGTCTTGTGATCAAGGGATTTGTGATGGCACTCTCGTATCGAAATTTGCCCGTGATTCCATCGAATTTGTAAATACCGATGGTTGCGCCACCGCGGAATACAACCGCGACACGGTCATCCTGCGGACTGAAGTAGGTTTGATTCTGAATCTTGCACAGGGCGCGGGGATAGTTAAGGTTTTCCGGAATCAGACAAGAGCGCGCAACATCTTCGCGCTCTAAGGGTGCGTCGTGTTTTATGCGAAAGCATGTAAACAATGTCCAACTGTCTTCCAATACAACAACACGATAGTCGGCGGGCGAGAGCTTTAAGACTTCGATGTCCACCGGATGCATGATACCGAGATCCGTGGAATCAGTGATTTCGAATAGCCATTCAGACGAAATCTCGCTCAAGCCCGGAATACCGAACATGTTTTCCTCACGATCCAGCGTAATCGTTGCTTGAGCTTGGATCGTAAGCAGCACTAGCAAGGTCAATGTGATATATCTCTTCATGGGTTTCCCCTATTGTTAGTCGTCTTGTTGTTCCTGTTCGGCAAGCAATTCTCTCAGGTGTTCGATTTTCCCTTGAAATCTTATTGACATTTCATAGTTTCTTTCACCATTCGGATCATACTTAGCAAGTAAGGGGCTGCCATGACTAACAGATAGTACTCCATAATCTGTCCAAAGTTTTTCCAGATATTCCATGGCTTTGTCGTAACGGCGCAGGTGCAATGCGGATTCATAGGCAAAATAGAATCCACCAGGATCTGTCAATCCTTCGCCAATTAGGGAGTCGGCTAAACTGATAGCGTGATCGTAGTAAGATGTCTTGAATGAAACAAAAATCTCGCTTGAGATGATTCTTGCTTGATCGAAGCTATTGCATGGTTCGAGAATTTCCCAAGCAGGCGAGATTGCCGACTCTTTCGACTGGCCATCTCCAGTAAAGCGAACGCGGAATGATATTGTATGTCCGGCAAGTGTCTCGGGAATACGAGCTACATACTGCTTTGAATTTCGTTGTGTTAATTCCGAGATTCTCGAACCCTCTTCTTGCAATTTATCAAACAGCCTATTCAGTGAACTTAATCCGTACGTGATGTTCATTTGGCTGAAGAGACTCTCATCTGGTACAAAGGTCGTGCCTTGCACGTAATCCTTTGCGAATTCCAGCATATAATCCTCCGGCCATTCAGAATCCAAAGGCTCTAAGGATTGATCATATTCATTTCTTACAACCAGAAGCAAGCAAGATCCTGCAAGAATGCCGGGACGTTCATATTCATCTGCCTCAAGAGTGTAAGTGCTGGCGTCGTCGCATGCACTGCCATAAACAAGTGCGCGCTGCGTGATATTTAGTGGATCGATTGCGTACGTACTTGCCGTGTATAGAGATAGGCAAAGACAAATCGCAACAAGTGATCTATAGAAGTAATAAGGCAATTCATACCTCCTGTTTCGGTCTGTTGATTGCAAAATAGCTACTGCCTATACCTAATGGAATCAGCACATTGTACACCTAAGGTCGGATCATTGATATATCCCCATTTATTGTCAGAATGATTGGGATCATCACTCCACACATCAATCCATACATTCCAAGCAGATTCACATGTCAGTCCATCATTACAATTATCATGTCGAACATATCCTACACATTCAGGTCGACAAGGACTATAGTGTCGAAGCTTCTCATTCATCATCACACAACCGTACAGATTCCCAGAATATTGTGGACTGTGATCCGGGGCATTTATTGTATGACCCATTTCATGTGCAAGTGTGCGACGCAACACAATTTCACAAACACTCTCGAATAGTAACCGATAATCTGAATCTGGTCCCCAGCCTCCTACACCGGTATCTGGATCATGGCGCCACCAGTCCTCAGCAATTTCATTAAAGATTCTATTCCTGTCTATTAGCACGTGTGCGTTCCCACATATGCCATAGCCTCTTAAATGGTTGACTGTACCATAGTAGTTCCAACCATAATTTGCCTCAATCGGGAAATTCCTTACTCTAAGTGCTACTTGGTCGGAGGACCTCACCCAATCATCACCATTATGTTGATCATCTACGTGGGTTGAATCAGCAGGAGAAGGAAATGCGAGAGGTGGTCGTGGAATTGTAAAAGAATTTGCTTCCCAGTGCCCCGGCCCTGTTTCTGGTTGTTCCCATCTCCCTTGATAGGTGTCAATACATTCATATCTTAAGTTGCCGTAAGGATCTGGAGCTGCTCTTCTTATTCGTTCAGTAAGTACTTCGTTTGTATCACCATAGGTAACAACCAGACTGCAAGCTTCCACTCTTGCTGAATCTGTTCCAGGATATTTCATGAACTTCATCATCTCCTGTAATCTGGGCAAGAAACCTTCAATACTAGCATCATGAAAGAGACTATCTTGATCTATTACAAGGATATTCCGTCTTGTTTTAATCGTGTCTAGATCAAGCCTTAAATGTGAACCATCCAAGCATCTAAATCCACGATACTCCTCCCATAGTGTTAAGCCGTCGCTATCCGGATCGGCATCACTTTTCCAATCTTGGTAACCTTGGGGTATTTTAATAGAGGTACCGCCGCCATTCGGGACGGTCGCCGGGACTCCCCGCACTCTATTGTCAAATACTTGAACTGCACTGATGCTTCCCTCTGCCGCATAATCGAGCAGTCGAACGTATACTTCGTATGGTTCATCCGCTTCTAAAGTCACAATCAATGAACAAGAAGCAGTATGGTAACGATACAGTGGCGGAAGGGCTGCCCCTTCAAGAATCATGTCCGCCTTCTTCTCGGATTGGTCATCCGGTACCGGAGCATTCATCGCTATTCCTTCATAGCAGGAACTTCCAAGCGTAACCATTACCGACATCGGATAGGTGGCCCTTAGCTCGTAGCATAAAGTACTGTCATACATTGGCATATAGCGAAGGCTGTCAACCTCTGTTGTGTCCGGATTATTGCCACAAGGTCTCAGAGTCAGAGAGATAGGGTCATAAGGAAAACCAACCCAATCGTCCGGTTCTTTTGCAATATGCTTACAGTCTCCGACCTGCTCCCAGATACAGTACCGTGAATGCACAGAGCAATGCAGTACCGACCATCCGCCCTCCCAATTCGTTTGACAATGATAGTAATAATGGGAACCACCGGGCGGAGTATCACAGAGTCCGTATGCGCAACCTTCACCCGGTTCAAGAAATATTCCATTCGATGCAGAATTACAGGATGGTCGATCACTGCAGTTACAACCGGTTGTTGAACACCCCCATGAAAATCCGCCGCCTAAAGAATAATATATCTTTCGAATACGGATTGTCTCGCCGTTTCCAATATCGTAATCTTCGAAGACAATTCCATCAATGGTCCGATACAATCTCGGTGGCCATTGAGCGAGAGCATCGCTACAGACTAATATCAGGCATAAAGCTGGTATTATCAAGAGCAATTTGGAACGAATTTTATCCATTTATCCCTCGTAAATATATGGTTTTGCTGTCAGAAAGCACGTATACTCAATGGAATGCAACGAAAAAACGAACGCCTGCCTAATCGAAAACCGATAGGAAGTCGTTCGCTTCATATTGTCACCCGTAAGTTGTTATACTGTGGTTGGTTTATAATAGTTAGCAATATCTAATTGGATAGTCAAGGGTCAGGCATCTCTTTTATAAATCTTTCAGATGTGTAAAAAATAGCTCGGATCGTGCAATATTGATAAATGCTGTCCTATTATATTATTAGATAAATATATACTTACACATTGAAGGCAAATCTATTACTGCGTTCAAAAGGGTACAACACTGCAAAAAAGAGAAAGGGCGAAACAGTTTGCTAACCATTTCGCCTCTCTATATTCCTCGGACGAACTGTCTATTTTACGAGCACCATCTTATTGCTCAGTTTCACATTCGCGGCTTGCAGGGTGTTGAAATACACTCCAGACGGCAGCGCGGAGGCCTTGAAAAGATGCGAATGATGCCCTGCGTTCAACCTCCCGAAGTCAATCGTGTATACACTCTGTCCGAGCATATTGAAGACCGCCAGCGATGTTTCAGACGCCAGCGGCAGATCAAACGCAATCGTTGTGGAAGGATTGAAGGGATTGGGATAGCAAGGATAAAGCGTGACGCTCTGTGGAATCTCAGCGGTATTCCGTCTTGGAATGTCCAACGCCTGAGTGCAATCGTAGATACCGAAATAGCATCCATCCGCAACATATGCGTAAACACCGGTAACCGCTACATGCTCTGACCAGCCAGGAGTTTCATACCAACCAGCTTCCCTCGGATTTGTGGGATCAGTGATGTCAACTACGCTTAAGTCTCCGTTCGTAGCCAAGAATAGGAAATCATCCCGCAACGTAATATCGTAAACATATCCGAAGAAACCGCCAATATCAATTTCAACTGGATTTGCTGGATCACTGATATTTAGAACGCATAACGAATTGGAACCTGCTCCTACGAAAGCATAATCATTAACGGCGGCAACGCATTCAACCTCATCATCCCATACAAAGGATCCAACCTCAGCAATCTGCGTTGGCTCACTAATATCGAGTATGCGTAATCCCGAGCTTCCATCGGCAACTAATGCAAGATTACCTGAAACCGCGATGTCTTTTGCATTCCCTGGAGTATTGAAGAAACCTCTTGTCATGGGGTGCTCCGGATCACTGATTTCAATGACAAAGAGACCGAATTCATCGTCTGCAACATATGCAAAGTCTCCCTCGACAATCACATCATAGGATAGACCGGGAGTATCCACTTGACTGACGGGTTCAGGCTCGCTCGGATCTGAAATATCAAGAATCCTTAATCCCCGGTCATAGTCTGCCACATATAGGTATTGTCCTAATATGTCAACTGCACATGCAGTTCCCGGCGTATTGTATGATGCCGCCTCGACCGGATTTGTCCGATCCGAAATATCCGCTATCAAAATTCCCTGTGTGTTGTTTGTTATATATGCGTAATCGCCATCCACGGCAACGCATTCGAGGCGTGCTCCCCTTGAAATCGCTCCCACTTCATCGGGCTGTGTTGGATTAGAAATATCCACAATTCGCAGACCATCATACACAGATTCAGCATACACATGGTTTTCCGCGATTCCGATACGAACAATCGAGCTGGGCATATCAATTGAATTCGCTTCAACAGGCTGTCCAGGATTAGTGACATCTATGGTTCGCAGTTCATCGAACCCCTCAGCCAAATATGCATAGTTGCCTGACAGCGCAAGATCCTGCACCCAGCCAGGGCTTGATATGAAACCCGATTCAATCGGCACAGACGGATTGGTAACGTTTACAATTCGCAGTCCGCTTGAACCTGCAGCAACATAAGCATAATTGCCCTGCACTTTTACATCCCATACACTGCTTGGGGGTAAATAGAATCCAACTTCATCCGGTTCGTAAGGATTGCTTGCATCAAATATCCTTAATCCAACATCCCAATCAATCACATAGGCATAACTCCCGGAAACATCGATTGCGTCGGCATATCCTCCAATAGCAGTAACCGAAGCGATTGATGGATGAAACGGATCGCTGATATCTACTACAACAAGTCCATCATAACCTATGCAATAAGCATAGTTTCCGGCTATTGCTACATCCAGTAGAAGCAGGTATTCATTCTCATCAGTCCGGCCTACCAATACGGGGTGCCACGGATCAGATACATCGACTATCACTAAGTCATCATAAGAGTCGGCAATATAGACAAATGACCCTGAAAGCACGACGCTATTAGCATCTTCGGTATCAACATAACTCAATTCAACTGGTTGATTAGGAATTGCAACACTTACAATCCTAAGTCCCGAATATCCCGTAGCCACATAAATCAAAGTATCTACTCCCACAACATCAGCCTGACGATCCCAATAATCATCCAGCAATCCGATCTGCCGGATATGCAGGCTGTCCTGTGCAAACACTGATGTCGTTAGAGTGAAAATACTAACCGCAATTCGAAGAAAACTTCTCACATTTGATTCTTTAGGCTTTAGAAGTTTATTTAACGAGGCTGCTATTTCTATGTAAGGACTCTTCATATGATTCCGTCGATTCATTGATCCCAATTCATATTTGTTTAAACAAAGCGAGCCCTTCCTATTCACGTCTCAGATAGAAAAGACTCGCTTATGTTGATTGTGTTAGAATGTAGCCGAGGTTCGTGACCTTGGCTATTGGTTACAATACTCATCCAGGATTACATTGTCAAGAACAGTTTAGCGTTTTCTAATTTTTCTTTTTCATGTCGATACGCCAAGTCTGAGTTGGGAGGTAGGCAGCGAAAACAATTCTATATAACTGAATATAGTGTATTTGTATATTCGCTTGACAAATTGAACTGCGCATTTTTGCTCGCACTTCAATGAACGCCACTTTCAGAGGCATGTGCATACTCCGCAGTCGAACTTAATTCATACTCAGGAAGCGAGGCTCATTCAATCAGGTCATGCGGCGTCATTCGAGCGTCGTTCGGGCTGCATCTTCCTGCCATTCGGCGGCAACACTAAAATCCTCACTCGTAGTCCTCAACACTGCCTCGTAATTAATGGCGCATCGCACGATTCGCTTTGTACTGCTTGTGAATGCTTGCTACCGTAGCAAAAATATAGCTGAATAAAAGCTAAATATTGGATTTACGTTTCAACTGAAAAGCGAAAAACACAGGCGTAAACCTGTGTTTTTACAGTGTCGGGGCGACTGGATTTGAACCAGCGACCCCCTGCTCCCAAAGCAGGTGCGCTACCAAACTGCGCCACGCCCCGAATATAACTAATTAATTTAGCATATTATTCAGTCTTTGTCAAACAAAAAACCTGCCCTCGAAAAGGCAGGTTTTTTCAAATATTCCTATGCCCATGAACTACATCATCGTATGTATCCCGGTTGCCAAGTCGCGCTGACGGCTCGTAAAGCGGTCCACTAAATCTCGCAGCTTGCCATTACTCTCGGAAGATATTACGCCGCGCTCGGACAGAAAAAGCTCAACTGTGGAAAAATCCTGATCCGCCAATCGAAGATAGCGTTTGACCGTATTCTTCGATAATCCGTGCTCGCGCGCGGTCGCGCGAATTCCCTGACCTTCGAGCAGACTGCGATATATCTTCTCAATCGTTTCCCAATCAAGCCGGCTGTCCCAAAAAGGAGTTCCCTTCAGCTCACTAAAGGTTTTATTACAGGTCTTACAGATTAACAGGCGCACGTGCTTGCGCCCATAGCGCGTGTAAAGACTAATGTTTCCGGCATTCCGTTTTCCGTAGTCGGAACAGCTCGGATTGGGGCAAGAAAATTTTTCGAGGTTCATGGGTCAGCCATGGAGTTTATTAAGGTGGCTACGGTAGTATTATCGGCATCCATAGCTAACTCTTTAATTCCGTTGATTCAAAGCAATGATAAAGGGACATTTGTTGACAGGAATCATCTATCGCGATTGAATTCGTGAGCTCGGCGGAAAGTTCCACGCCTCATTCTTATATATTGTTTTAATTATATTTAAGAACGTGTTCAGCCATGCGATTCACTTGACTATTTGCATAGGAATCGGTAACTTGGCCAATCGGTTAAGATGCACTTACTTTTCAACTTTTTTTCAGGAAATCTCGCATGCAAGCTATTCAAAAACAATCAACTGACGTCGGTCTTACATACATTGACAATGCTCCCGTTCCAGAGATCGTTCATTCTGACGAGGTTCTGATTAAAGTTCGAGCGGCGGGCATTTGCGGAACAGATGTAGATATCTATCGGGCAGATAAGCCACTCATGAACCGCATGAAAGATAAACTGCCGTTGACAATCGGCCACGAGTTTTGCGGTACGGTTGAGGCCGTCGGCAAAGGTGTGGTCGGGATCGAACCGGGACAATTTGTTTCCGCCGAGATGCATCTAATCTGCGGGCACTGCTATAACTGCCTGACCGGAAACGGTCAATGGTGTCTGAATACCGTGATTGCGGGAATCGATGGCGCAGGCGCATTCGCAAATTATCTGATCATGCCGGCGCGGGCCGTGATTCACCTGCCGGAAAATCTGCCCGTCGAAGTTGCCGCCTATCTCGACGCGATCGGAAACGCCGTGCATACCGTCCGCTCGGTTGATGTCGCGGGCAAGGATGTCGTAATCTTAGGAGCGGGACCGATGGGAATCATGGCCACGTCACTGTGCCGTCTGATGGGCGCACGCTACATCTATGTCACCGATGTGCATGATTCACTGCTGAAAATCGCTAAAGAAGAGGGAGCCGACGAAGTCTATAACGTCAGCGATGCAAAGCAACAGCGTGAATTTGTCAAGCGCGCGACATCGGACAAGACAAAGCGCGGAGTTGACGTTGTGCTCGAGCTCTCCGGACACGGTCAGGCATACCGCGACGCCCTGCGGGTAATCCGGATGGGCGGCGAGCTGTCGCTGTTAGGTCTGCCGCGCGGCGATATCGCGGTCAATTTCGCGACTGACGTGGTATTCAAAGGCATTACCATTCGCGGTATTATCGGACGCAAGATTTTTACGACCTGGATCGAGATGCTGGCGCTGCTGCAGGGAGAGTTTATCAAAACCGCCAAGCGCATCGTCACACATCAATTTTCGCTCACCGATTTTGAGAAGGGCTTTAAAGCCAAGCTGGTCGGAGAAGGCCTGAAGGTCGTGCTGATCCCGGATGAGAAGCTTGCCTAAGCACAGGTTATGACCGATAAACTCCAATCCAACGGTGAACAGCAGACTCCTGAAAGTTTATGGAGAAAACTGCGGCGTCAACTGCTGGGTGACCGAAAGAATCCTTTCGATCCGAAGGTCTTTCAGCATATCTCGCTGATCGCCTTTTTTGCGTGGGTTGGATTGGGAGCCGACGGCCTTTCCTCGGCGAACTACGGACCTGAAGAAGCCTATCTTGCTCTAAAGGGGATGCGGTTTCTGGCACCGCTTCTGGCTTGTATTATCGCGGCTACGGTGCTGATTATTTCCGCCAGCTACACGCAGATCATCGAGCAGTTCCCGACCGGCGGCGGCGGCTATCTGGTGGCTTCGAAACTGGTGCATCCCAATGCGGGTGCGGTCGCCGGTTCCGCGCTGATAGTTGACTATGTGCTTACCATTGCCGTCTCGGTCACCGCAGGTGCGGATGCGATCTTCAGTTTGCTTCCGGCGGAATATGAACCGATGCGGATGGGACTGGCGATTCTCGCCGTGATTGTGCTCGTGGTCATGAATCTGCGGGGCGTGAAGGAATCCGTGCTGGTGCTGCTGCCGATCTTCATGATCTTTGTCGTGACTCATGTAGCGCTGGTAACCTTCGGACTGTTCTCGCATATTCCGATGGTTCCCGAACGGGTTGTCAGCAGTGTTGCCGAAGCAACTACGGCCTATCAGACAGAAGGATTGATCTTCATTATCCTGGCGCTGCTGCACGCCTTTAGCATGGGCGCAGGTACTTTGACCGGAATCGAGGCGGTTGCCAACGGAATGCTGGTGCTGAAAGAACCGCGGGTTGCCACCGGCAAGCGAACGATGTTCTATATGGCGGCGTCGCTGTCATTTCTGGCGGCACTGCTGCTGCTGAATTTCTTCCTGTTTGAGACTGAAGCGGTCGAAGGCAAAACACTCAATGCCGTGCTCTTCGGCCAGATCACTCAGGGCTGGCTGCTCGGAGGGATTCACATCGGACACGGACTGGTCTGGCTGATGCTCGTCTCAGCCGCGCTGCTGCTCTTTGTCGCGGCGCAGACCGGATTCATCGGCGGTCCGCGCGTGCTGGCAAACATGGCCGAAGACTCGTGGCTGCCGCATCGCTTCGCGCATCTGTCGGAGCGATTGGTAACCGAGAACGGCATTATTATTATGGGGATCGGAGCGATCGCGCTGATTCTCTATGCCGATGCCAGCATCACCGTACTCGTCTCCCTGTATGCGATTAATGTGTTCATGGACTTCACGCTGGCGCAGTTCGGCATGACGCGGCTTTGGTTCTCGAAGCGCGACACCGATCCGAAATGGAAGCGCAAGCTCGCGGTCTCGATGACCGGATTTATCGTTTCCGGCATGCTGCTCATCATCATGATCACTATCAAGTTTCTAAAAGGTGCCTGGTTGATCATGCTGGTCACCAGCTCATTGATCATACTCTGCTTCGTGATTCGAAATCACTATCGTGCGGTCAAAGGGAAAATACGCGAGCTGGACGATATTCTGGGCGGTCTGCCGCTGGGCGACGCGCCGGTCAAGCAAGAACCGCTGAATCCGATGGAACCCACCGCCGTTATTCTTGTCCAAAATTACAGCGGACAGGGAGTTCATGTTATGCTTAATGCGCAGCGCCTGTTCGGCACGCGCTTCAAGCAGTATGTTTTTCTCTCGGTCGGATCCATCGATTCCGGCGCTTTCAAAGGGGTGGATGAGCTTGCCGCGCTTCGCAAGAAGACGAAAAAGGAGGCGGATAAATATGTCACCTTGGCACGCTCCTACGGTTTGATCGCCGAATCCCGGACAAGCTGTGAGATCGATTATATCACGGAAATTGAGCGGCTCTGTTTGGAGGTTCATGAAGAGTTCCCCAACTCAGTGTTCTTTGCCGCCCGGCTGTTGTTCTGGAAAGATACCATCTGGACGCGGATCCTGCACAATGAGACTCCCTTGACGCTGCAGCGGAGACTCATGTTCCATGGTCTGCAATTTATCGTACTACCTGTTAGACTTCAATAAACCCACCTAATCGACATGTATGGACAACTTAAAAACTTTCTGATTCAGGAACTCAATTCGGTTCGAGAAGCGGGTCTTTATAAGACCGAACGGATTATTCAATCACCTCAAGGCGCTGAAATTAAAGTGCCGCAAGGCGAGGTGTTGAACTTTTGCGCTAATAATTACCTGGGACTTGGCGATCATCCCGACCTGATTGCCGCCGCCAAGGACGCGCTGGATCGCTGGGGTTACGGAATGAGCAGCGTGCGCTTCATTTGCGGCACGCAGGATATCCACCGGCAGCTGGAAAAAAAGATCGCCGAATTTCTGGGAATGGAAGATGCGATTCTCTATTCTTCCTGTTTTGATGCGAATGGAGGGCTTTTTGAGACTCTCATGAAGGAAGAAGACGCCATCATCACCGATGCCCTTAATCACGCATCTATCATTGACGGAGTGCGCTTGTCCAAAGCCAAGCGGGCGATCTATAAGCATGCCGATATGGCTGATCTGGAAGCGAGACTGAAAGAGCTGCGGGATGCCCGCTTTCGCCTCGTGGTTACGGACGGCGTGTTCTCGATGGACGGCGATATCGCGAAGCTTCCCGAGATCTGCGATCTGTGCGAGAAGCATGATGCGATTCTGATGGTGGATGACTCACACTCAACCGGATTTATGGGCAAGCAAGGGCGCGGCACACATGAATTCTGCGATGTGATGGGACGCGTGGATATTATTACTTCGACGCTCGGCAAAGCGCTGGGCGGCGCTTCCGGCGGCTTTACTTCGGCGCGTCAGGAAATCGTGGATATTCTGCGCCAGCGTTCGCGGCCCTATCTCTTTTCCAATACGCTGCCGCCTCCGATTGCCGCTTCCGCCCTGCAAGTGATAACGCTGCTATCGGAGACGACTGCGCTGCGCGATAAGCTGGAAAGCAACACGATTTATTTCCGCGAAAAGATGACGGAAGCCGGCTTCGATATCCGGCCGGGAACGCATCCGATCGTGCCGATTATGCTCTATGACGCGAAAGTATCGCAGGTCATGGCCGACAAGCTGCTCAAGGAAGGCATCTATGTGATCGGCTTTTTCTTCCCTGTGGTCCCGAAAGGCCAGGCGCGCATTCGAGTGCAGATTTCGGCTGCGCACAGCCGCGATCACCTCGATCGCGCGATCGAAGCTTTCACGAAGGTCGGAAAAGAGATGGGCGTGATTAAATAAAGTTCCAGCCGGGTCGGGATTCCGGATAATCATCGCGAAGACTTGATGATTTCCGGAATGACAGAGCTATGGAAAAGAGAAAGCCCGATGCTTGCATTAGCATCGGGCTTTATTTGTCATTCAATAACCTTAAGAAAGCTCAAGCCAAAGGGTTTGATCCTTCTTAGCCCGGTAACGCTGTGTCCGAGCCGTATTGCGCTTCTTGGGAGCAATTTCAAGCTTCTTCGGTAACGGCATATCAACGAGACTTTCCTGCGAAGCCAAGCCGCCATGAAGAGCGGCTTCTCTAAACTTCGGATTCATCTCAATCAACAAATACCTGCGGATAAACTTGTCTCCCCGCTGGCGGTGAGTATCCAGACATGCGAATCCCGTACTCCCGGTCCCGGCAAAAGGATCAAGCACGATTTCCTCCGGACCTGTGCTTTTCTCGATCAATTGACGAAGAAGCTCCACGGGCTTTTGCGTTGCGTGCGCGCGATGAGCGGAGGGAACATTGTCACATTCCAATACATCCGAATCGCGCGGCCCGTTCAGATGCCGTTTTCCCTTCACGGCAAAGATAATCATTTCACTCTGAGGAGCATACGAACCGTTCAGATCCCCGCTGCCATGATTGTTTTTCACCCAGATCAGGCAGTTCTTTACCTTGAACAGCCTGCTGATCGCGCTGTAGAAAACGGGATACGTGTCGAAGCGTGTGAAGCAGTAGAAGTGCGTATTATTCTTCAGAACGCGGTACATCTGCTCGACCCATGACTCCACCCAGCTTAAATCGACATCGTTGGCAAACTTGGGCAGCTTTTCTCTGGCAACTCTTCTGTTTGACTGATAATCGATTCCATAGGGCGGATCGGTCAGCACCAAATCGACGAACTCGTCCGGCACTTCTTTCAGAAGTTCGAAACAGTCTCCGCACTTGAATTCGCTTTTAAACTGTTCGTTGTAACTCATAGCGCCTCAGAGAGAGGGTCACTCTCGACGACTCTAAAGTGACCCGAATCCGTTTATTGTTTGGGGCAACGGCAGCGCGGTTGTCGGCTGCCGTGCATTCTGTTCTGCAAATTCCGAGCCTGTCTACAGTTTTCGGAATAAACTCTTGAAAACATAACCTGCTATCGCCGGATTTTCCTTCAGGCGGCGAGTCGAGTAACCGTACCAGGATTTCCCGAAGGGGACATAGATTCTCATCTTGTGGCCGCGAGCTTTTATCTGATTCCGCAAGTCAGGCCGCACTCCGAGCAGCATCTGGAACTCATAGGCGGTGGGCGGCACATTGAGTTCCTTGATCAGTTTTTCCGATTCATCCACGAGATATTCGTCGTGCGTCGCGATCCCGACATACGTTTTGGTCTCCAGCATAATCCTGAGGACTTTCAGGAAATTCTGCCGGACCTCTTCCCTGCCCTTGAAGGCAATTTTTTCCGGTTCGACATAAATTCCTTTGCAGAGGCGGAAATTCGATTCGCCGGCTTTGATCAAATCACGCACATCCTGTTCGGTGCGCCGCAAATAAGACTGTACGACAACCCCCAGCTTTTTTCCATTGCGAAGCTGCCGGTAGAGCCAGATGGTGTTTTCGGTATAGGGAGAATCCTCCATGTCTATTCGCATGAAGACATTCCGACGGGAAGCGTTTTCAAGAATACTCGTGATATTATCGAGAGCGAAATCGCGATCGACGGAAAGTCCGATCGCAGTCGGTTTAACGGAAACTCCGCTGTCCAGCTTTTCACGTTCGATCGCTTCAAGCACTTCATGATAGTATTCAATGTGCTTAAGCGCTTCTTCGCGCGTGTCGACGAATTCGCCTAGCACATCGATTGTTGTCTTGAAGCCGGCGGCATTCAGTTCTTTGACGGTGCGAATCGCATCCTCAAGAGTTTCACCGGCAATATAGCGAGACGCAATCAATCCCACGATCGCCTTCGGTACGAAAGGCAGAGATGCTGAAATAAATGAATCCAAGAAGCTCATAGGTGGTAACGGCTTAGAAGTTGATAGTTGCTGTGACACCCAGCGTCATGTCATGTTTGAATGATAGATCCGGTGATACGTCGATTCCGTACAACTGCGCATCTACATAGGCATCGCCCATCGACAGCAGCATTGTCCCGACAAACCACCAGAGGGTCTTGTTTCGTCGCTCCCGGTAGCGAATGACATCCTGACCCGCGGCATTGTTCTTCGATTGAGCCAGAGCTCTCTCATCCTCGTCTTCGTATTGCTCAGGATGAAAATCGACTTTCTGGGCGGCGCTCATCTTGTCGTTCATACGAATGATACCTTCAATCTGAAAACCCTCGAGCACCGCAAAAGCGATTGCCTTGTAGTAGGATTCATTATAGAACTGCCCCCAGCCCGGCACGGCCATGGAACGAAAGACAGCGCCGGTGGTGCTTTTCAGGGGCTTGGCTCGATCAGGCTCCTCGCTCTCCTGCGCGAACACAGTCTGGCAGACAATAAAACTGCAAAGTAAGGCAAGGCAGATCAGTCGAGGAGAGCAAGACATTCGATTTCCACCAGCACATCCTTGGGCAGCCGGGCGACTTCCACCGCGCTGCGCGCCGGATACGACTGTGTAAAATACTTCGCATAGACTTCATTGATCGAGGCGAAATCGTTCATATCCTTCATGAAGACCGTCACCTTGATCACATTCTCCAGTTTACCGCCGCCTGCCTCCACAACTGCCTTCAGATTTTTGAGGACTTGCTCGGCCTGCGCGGCGGCTGTATTACCGACAATTTCACCTGTCTCAGGATGGAGTGGAATTTGACCGGCGGTATAGAGCATGGTTCCGGAGAACTTGACCGCCTGACTGTAAGGTCCGATTGCGGCGGGAGCCGTTTTTGTTGCAATAATCTCACGTTTCATTTTTCGGGAATATCCTTAAACTGCGCGTCCTCTATCTGACTCCTGTCAATTGTTCTCTGCGACTCCTTCGGTCTGCCTTTGATATTTTCCTGCTGAGTCCGACGAGGAGGGCGGAAAAGCTTGTAGGCATAACGAGCGGCGATGAAAAGAACAGCCAATATCAGAAGAGTTCGCAACATAATCAGATGTCTACCGGATTGTAAAAGCGCGTGCCGGATTGATCGCGGTCGATTTCACGCAGCAGCGCCGTCAAATGATCCTCATTGTTTACGTAATCGAGATTCGTGGAATTCACAATCAACAGCGGTGAATCATCGTAATTGAAGAAGAAGTGATTGTATGCTTCGTTCAGAGTGCGCAGGTAAGACTCCGTGATTTCCTTTTCATAGGGGCGGCTGCGTTTGCGAATATTCTGCATCAGCCGCTCGGTCGAACTCTGAAGATACACCACCAGATCGGGCTTGCGTATCTGTACCTCCATTAAGCCCATCACCTTTTCATAAAGGGATATCTCCGCTTCGCTGAGATTGATATAGGCGAAGATCCGATCCTTCGCGAAAAGATAGTCCGCGATCAGCGACGCGTGAAACAGATCGGGCGGCGGCAGTTCCTGCTGCTGCTTGAAGCGCGAAAGCAGAAAAAAGAGCTGCGTCTGGAAAGCGAAATGCCGGGGATCTTTGTAAAACTGGTCGAGAAAGGGATTCTCTTCGGGATTCTCGAGCACTAAGCGGCCGTTCAGCTTCTCCGCAAGCAAATGCGCCAGCGATGTCTTTCCGACTCCGATGACTCCTTCAACAGCGATGTACGGATGCTTGATCATGTTATTGATTTGAAATTGATATCATCCAATCAGACATATTCAATTTCCTTTTTGCTATGGAGGTCCCAAGTGCCATTACTCAATAGAACGAGCTCGCCAACTACTTTATACTTTCTTAAATCCAATAAAGGAGAGACATGATTTGAATACTCCACAATATCGTGTTTGAACTCATTTATGAGAGTTAGGGCAATAGAGATATATGATTCAGCGTTTATTTCCTGCGGACAAGAATCTGTATACCATATTAAGATGAGTTTCCCATTTGAGTTGTGGCGAACATCAAAAGGAAAGAGTCTGCAGTCGATTGGTCGTTGGTCGTATATCTCGCACTTTCCTGATTTGTAGAAATAGCAAACTCCATTAAGTGATCTCATATTCGATAACGATCCTTTGTCAGGCTCTGAGAAGGAACTTATTTCCAATCCTGTGTATGAATGTATACGCTGTAAATCGTCCTGTGTTAGAACCGGATGATCTACTCTTCGACCTGTACAACAGTTAAGATTTGCGGGACAACCCACACAAAATCCAAAAGTTCCTATAGTTTTATTTATTATCTTATACATGATTCCATTCATACTTGGTAGATACTAACTCGTCTGCTGTTAGTTTGTCAGCGGTTTTTGAGAAGAGACTTTGCTGACCTACAAATTTCCCCTTTTTTACATACAAGAGTAAAATAGCTCCTCTTTCAAAATTGGAATTATCAGTAGAGAAATACGTTCCTGAAAGAATTCTATTCTTAAATGTGCCCGAGAACTTATAAACAATGCTTGATCCATTTTCTTGAAATTCGATTTTTGCGTCCACTTTACGTCCACGCTGCTTGAGCGTAACACTTTCATGATATTCCTTTTTATCCTCTTCGAATGTTGTTCTCCACTTTCCACCAATTCGCGGTTCATCCTTTTGCATCTTTATCGCTAATGCTGGTATCACATTCGTTGCTAGCCACTGAATAATAATTGTCGCGAAAGCTCCTATCAAAGCTAGTACAATGGTATTCTGGAAATCCATGTAGACTGTCTCCTCGGTAATGATTTTGAAATATCATTAGTTGAATCGACGTTTATGACCCAGTTTTTTCGACTTCCAGATTATCGCATACTGTCGCAAATAGGATTCTAAACGTTTTTTGCATAACCGGATGCAGCATGTCGGGAATTAGATCACATAACGGCCGCAGCACGAAGCGGCGTTCCGCCTGCTTCGGGTGCGGTATTATCAGATCAGGTTGATTGATCGTTTCGCTACCCCACAGAAGAATATCCAGATCGCAAGTACGCGGCGCGTAACGCGATTCATGGCTGCGGCCAAGCTGAGTCTCTATTTTTTGAGTAACTGATAGTAAATCTTGCGCGGTGCCTTTGCGCTCCAGTTCAATAACGGCATTCAAGTATTTGCCTCCCTGCGCTCCACCCCACGGTTCTGTTTCATACAGATCCGATATCCGCAGGATAATAAAGTCCTCCGACTTCAGAAGCGCAAGCGCCCGCTCGAAAAAAGCATACCGGTCGCCAAGATTGGAACCGAAACCGAGATAGATATGCTCAGGAGTTCTTTCGATAACGGCTGACCTCAACTTCCACATGCTTCAGAATCCCGCCCATCGGAACATTCGGCTTACGCACTCTTACCGTTGTCTCCATGACCGATGAAAACTTATTCAACAGCCCTTGAGCGATTTCAGCGGCGCAGGTTTCGATCAGCCTGAAGTTTTCACGGTTGAAGATTTCGGTGACTTCGCGATAGAGCAGCGTATAGTCGATTGTCCAGTGCAAGTCATCTGTCTTGCCCTGTCTCGAAAAATCGCCGCACACTTCGACATCCAGCTCGAAGATCTGTCCCAAAGTCCGCTCTTCTTCAAGCGCGCCGTGAAAGGCGTAGAACTGGAGTCCGTGCAGGCGTATCTTATCCAGATTATTCATGCTGCGCAAGATCCTTCCCAAATGATGATGCGGGCCGATCGATGCCAAGCGCGTCAACCACTCTGACCATTTCGTTCACGAAATCAGGAAACAGATCCAGCGGGAGCATGTTCGCGCCATCCGATAAGGCAGCAGCGGGATCGGGGTGTGTCTCAAGAAAAACCGCCGAGACCGCGCCGGTCGCGACCGCGGCGCGCGCCAACGGAAAAATAAACTCGGGATGTCCGCCGGACTTGCCGCCCGATCCGCCGATCTGCTGTATACTGTGCGTGGCGTCATAGACAACCGGATAGCCGATACGAGCAAGCTCCACCAGCGAGCGCATGTCAACCACTAAATCACGTCTGCCGAACGACGAACCGCGCTCGGTCAGCATGATGCTCTTGTTTCCGGTGGATTCGACTTTCTTCACGCAATGCCGCATGTCATCGGCAATCAGGAATTGCCCCTTTTTGATATTAATTGGTCGCTTTGTTTTTCCCGCCGCAACCAACAGATCGGTTTGCCTGCATAAAAACGCGGGAATCTGAAGAATATCGACAACTTCCGCAGCGGGTGCCGCCTGCGCGGGAAGGTGAATATCGGTCAAAACCGGCAGTCCGGTCTCTTTTCGCACTTTACCAAGAATCTTCAGACCTTCCTCCAAGCCCGGACCGCGATAACTTTCTACGGAAGTCCGGTTCGCTTTGTCGAAGCTTGCTTTGAAGATCGGCAGCACTCCGGTTTGTTTCGCGATACGATACAGCTCCTCCGCGATCTGAAAGCAGTTCGCCTCCGACTCAATCACGCAGGGGCCGGCGATAATCGCCAGAGGATAATCGTGAGTAGAACGCTCAGGCAAGATGATCCACCACCGCGCGGGTTAAGTCAGTCGTTCCCCATGTCGAATGAGGACGCAGATCGGGAGTCAAGTACTCACCTTCTTTGAGGACATCTTGAATCGCCAGCTGCATGCGTTCCGCCGCATCTTCTTCGCCGATGTGCCGCAGCATCATGACTCCCGCGAGCATGACTGAAATCGGATTCGCAACATTCTTGCCGGCGATATCGGGCGCGCTGCCGTGAATGGCTTCGAATATGGCAACCTCATCGCCGTAGTTGCCGCCGGGAGCCAGTCCGAGTCCGCCGACCAAACCCGCCGCGAGATCGGATAGAATATCACCGAACATATTCGTGGTGACGATAACATCGTGCTCATAGGGCTTGCGCACCAATTCCATGCAGACGGCATCAACAATGCGCTCGCGCACTTCGATGTCGCGATAATCTTCAGCGATTTCACGGAAATTTTCAAGAAAGATTCCCGACAGACTTTTCAGGATGTTCGCTTTATGAACGGCTGTCACGAGCTTGCGGCCGTGAGTGCGCGCATATTCAAGCGTATATCTGCTGATCCTGCGCATGGCATCGCGAGTGTTATAAGCGAACAGCATCGCCATCTGTTTATCCGGGCCGACATACATATCCTGTCCGGTATAAAGCCCCTGCGTGTTTTCGCGAATAATCACAATATTTGTTTTCGGAAACGGAGTATTGACGCCCGCAAAAGACACGCAAGGCCGCACATTCGCATAGAGATCGAATTCCATGCGCAGCGACACGTTAACACTTTTATAACCTTCGCCCACCGGAGTCGTGATCGGCCCCTTAAGAACGACTTTCGTGTCCCGGATCGATTCCAGCAACTCCTTTGGCAGAGGATCGCGGCCCGCTTCGATGGCGGCGAGACCCGCCTGGTGAACCTGCCAGTCTATCTTAACGCCAGTCGCTTCAATCGCGGCAACGGCTGCTTCGCACACCGATGGCCCGATCCCATCCCCGGGAATCAACGTCGCTCTGTGAATTCCGCTCAATCGAGCTCCTGCGTTTGTTTCGAAAGAATACCATTACTCGCGACTTTTTTCCGGACCGATTCCGAATGCTCAACACACGCGCCGACAAAATCGCGGTAAAGCGGATGCGGCTTAGTAGGACGACTCTTCAGTTCCGGGTGAAATTGCACGGCGAGATACCATGGGTGATCCTCGATCTCCACGATCTCAACCAGATCTCCGCCCGGCCAGACGCCCGTAACCTTCAGACCATTCTGCTCCAGAGTTTCCCGGTAAGCATTATTCACTTCCAGCCGGTGACGATGGCGTTCCGTAATAGCGTCTGTCTGAAAGGCCTTATGCGCCAGCGATCCGCGCTTCAGGAAGCAGGGATAGCTCCCAAGCCGCATGGTCGCTCCCTTCATTTTAACGGTGCGCTGATCCGCAAGGTAGTCGATCACGGGCTGGCGAGTGTTATCCGAGAATTCGCGGGATTGCGCTTTTTTCAGTCCGCAGACATTGCGCGCGAATTCTATCGTCGCTGCCTGCATTCCTAAACAGATTCCGAAAAAGGGAAGCTTGTTGACACGAGCATAGTGAATCGCGGCAATCTTGCCTTCACAACCGCGCTCACCGAAACCTCCGGGAATCAGCAGTCCCGAACAATCACACAACAGCTCAGCCGCCGGTCGAGATTCAAAATCCTCCGCTTCGATCCATTTCAGATTTACGCGGGCATCATGAAACGCTCCGGCATGAATAAAAGACTCGATAATTGACTTATAGGAATCCCGCACTTCGACATATTTGCCCACAATAGCGATCCGCACTTCCTTTTTCGGCTGCTTGATGCGCTTGACAATCGGTTTCCAATCTTCGTAATCTGGCTCTTTCGCTTTCAGCCCGAGCAGTGCCAGCAACCGTTTCCCCAAACCCTCACGCTCCAGCATCAGCGGCAGTTCATAGACCGTTTCCACGTCCTGCACATCAAAAACATCGTTGCGGCTGACGTTGCAGAACAGCGCGATCTTTTCCTTAACCTTCTTTTCGAGCGGCCTGTCGGTTCGGCAAAGCAGGAGATTGGGCTGAATACCGATCTCGCGAAGCTCTTTCACGCTGTGCTGGGTCGGTTTCGTCTTTACTTCTCCCGCGGTGGGAATATAAGGCACCAAAGTCAGATGCAGAAAGAGACAGTTCTTCGGACCTTTTTCCAGTCCCATCTGCCGGATCGCTTCCAGAAAAGGCAGGCTTTCGATATCGCCGACCGTGCCGCCGACTTCAACGAGCACGACATCATAGGGCTTCGCGCCCATGCTGACTCTTTCGATACGCTCGATGATTTCCCCGGTAATGTGAGGAATAACCTGCACCGTCGCGCCGAGATAGTCGCCGCGGCGCTCTTTCGTAATCACACTGTCATAAATCTGTCCCGCCGTCGCATTATTAACGCGCCCCATATCTTCTTCGATATAGCGTTCATAGTGTCCCAGATCGAGATCGGTTTCGGCGCCGTCTTCCGTTACGTAAACTTCGCCATGCTGAAAGGGACTCATCGTTCCCGGATCGACATTGATATAGGGATCGAGCTTCATCATGGTGACGCTCAATCCGCGCGCCTTCAGAAGCCGTCCGATCGAAGCCGCCGCGATTCCTTTTCCCAGAGAAGAGACGACTCCCCCCGTCACAAAAACATACTTGGTGTTCTTTCGCCTTTTCACAGATTTCCCGGGCATGGAAGTCAATCCTGATTTAGTAGTTTATTTTCGGCGATCCGCAGATCTTCAGGGGTATCGACGCCTATCGAATCATCCGGAACTTGCGCACAGAAAATCGAGTATCCGGCTTCGAGCCATCGCAGCTGCTCAAGCGATTCGCATTGCTCCAGCGGCGACGGACGCAGTTGAGTCAATTCCAGCAGAGTCGCGCGACGGTAGCCGTACAATCCGAGGTGTCGATAATACAGGGTTGGAGTGGATGAGGCAGGATTTCTTCTATATGGAATCACCGCGCGGCTGAAATAAAGCGCGCGTCCCGATTCCGCAAGGGCAACCTTCACTTTGTTGGGATCGGCTGCTTCATCGGGATGCATCGGCGCGGCGGCGGTGGCGATCGTCACCTGCTCTGATGAAAGCAGCTTCGCTACGGCGTTGATTGTCTCGGGTCGAATGCGCGGTTCGTCTCCCTGCACATTCAGCACGCCGCCGTACTCTTCAATAGAGCGCGCAACGAAAGCGACTCGATCCGTGCCGGACGGGAGTTCCGGAGGAGTCACCACGGCTTCCGCTCCGAAATCATGACAGGCATTCAGAATTTCAATATGATCTGTGGCAACGATAATCCGATCAACCGCCTCTGCCGCGCGGCACCGTTCCCATACATGCTGAATCATCGGTTTGCCCGCAAGCAGCGCGAGCGGCTTTCCCGGAAAACGTGTGGACGCATAACGCGCCGGAATCACGGCGAGGATTTTCACTTAATCGATCACTCGCGGCATGCGAAAGAACTCTTCCGTGCGATCGGGTGCGTCCCGCAGAGCGACCTCGCGCGGGAGACACTCGCCGGGCTCGTCCGCTTCGGTCACATTGCGCAGATTCAGCAGATGATGGAGCGGCTCGACGCCCTCCGTATTCACCTGGCGAAGCTGGTCGAAGTAATTGAAACAACTATTCAGATCTCGCTGAAACTTGTCAATCTCTTCCTCGCGCAGCTTCAATCTGGCCAGTTCCGCTACTTTGATTACTTCTTCTCTGCTGACGTTCATATTTTTGTTTAAACTCTGTTATTAGAACGTGACGGTTCCTTCGAGGATGGGAACCACCGAACCGCCGACGCGAACCGTGTGCGGTTGACGATTGTCGTGATCGACTTCTATGTCCAAAAAACTGGGACGCCCCATTTCCAGACCTTGCTCACTGCGGATTTTAACAGTGGGCTGATCCGTATTGAGTAAACCATGCTTCACGATATACGCACCCAGTCCACCGTTGGCGCTGCCGGTCGCGGGATCTTCAAGAATACCAAGCGAAGGCGCCATGCAGCGCACATGAATATCCACTCCCGGATTGACGGCTTCACGACAGAAAGCCGCAATCAGATGCAGCCGGTTCGCGGATGTGATCGAATTCATGATCGTCGGATTATAGTGACCGGCATCAAGTCCGGCCACATCGGCGAGCGAGCGCATACAGACAATTAATTGCGGTGTGCCCGTCGAGACGATTTGAATCGGATAGCCTGAACCTTTGATCGCTTCAACATTCGTTCCCAAGCCCCGCGCGATCAATTCGATATCTTCAATCACCGAACCGAATTCCGGTTTCCCCTGCGTCATGACGACACTTTCAACTCTGCCGGCTTTCACATTCAGCGTTGCAGGCAAGACACCCACGCCCAATTCAAAAGTCGCTGTCGTAACCGGTTCGACAAGCTTAGTACGACCAAGTTTCGCCAACACCCAATGAGTGCCGATTACCGGATGACCTGCAAAAGGAAGTTCATACCGAGGAGTGTAGATCCGCACCCGATAGTCCGCATCCGGTCGCGTGGGCTTCATTACGAAGGTAGTTTCAGACAGATTCATCTCGAGCGCCAGCTTCTGCATCTGGTCGCTTGTCAGCTCGTCGGCATCCGGGAATACCGCCAGAGGATTCCCGCCGAATGCCTGGTTTGTGAAGACATCTACCTGATAGAAAGTCAGCTTCATGAAAACCGCCTCCGTTTTCCCTGTTTAGTTTAAACGGAAGTCTTTATTAATTATTAGTTAAGGAAATAATCCTAACCAGTCTCAATCTATGGGAAAAAAGTCCAAATGTCAAGGAGATAACATGCGATTCTGAGTTGCCCCTGTCTTCCCGAATTGCAGCCGATAGAGACGATAATAGATTCCTTGCTGAGCCAGCAATTCCTCATGAGTCCCCTGCTCAGCCAGCCGTCCGTGATGCATCACCAGAATCCGGACGCAACGCTTGATGGTAGAGAGACGGTGGGCGATGATGATCGAAGTTCTGTTGGTTAAGAGCCGCTGGATTGCATCCTGAATAAGCTGCTCGGTCTCGGTATCGATTGCGGCTGTCGCCTCGTCTAAAATCAATAGCTTAGGCTTGCATAACAGCGCCCGTGCGAAGGCCAGCAATTGGCGTTGCCCGGATGAAAGCGTCGCTCCCCGTTCCATGACAGGCTCCAAATAGCCTTCCGGAAGCTTACTGATGAAGTTATTCGCATGAACCAGCGAAGCCGCTTCCACAACCGCTGCGGAAGACGCGTCAGGACAGCCATAGCGGATGTTCTCTTCAATAGTGCCCGCAAACACGAACACATCCTGTAATACGATTCCGAGCATTCTGCGCAGCACATGCAGGGGATACGCGCGAATGTTACTCCCGTTGAGCAGAATCTCGCCCTTTTGAATGTCATAATAGCGAGCCAGCAGAGAAATGATGGTGGTCTTCCCCGCGCCGGTTGCGCCGACAACCGCGATGGATTCTCCCGGATTCAGAATAAAACTCAGATCCTTCAGAATCCAATCTTCATCTTTATAGGCAAACCAGACATTCCGAAACTCAATCGAAAGGTTGTCGGGAACGTACTTTGCCGTTTCGCTCGATGCGGCAAGATCAGGCACTTCGACAGGATGATCGATTACCTGAAACACGCGCTCGGAGGAAGCCATCGCCGACTGCAGAATATTGTACTTTTCAGCCAGATCACGAATCGGCCGGTAGAAGCGCTCGACATACTGCAGGAAAGCCACCAGCGTTCCCACCGTCACCATGCCTTCCGCCGTCAGCAAACCGCCACCATAGATAATCAGCGCAATCGCCACCGCGGATATCAATTCCACGGCAGGGAAAAAGACCGCATATTGAAACACGGTTTTAAGATAGGTTTGCTTCAGATCCGATCCGATCTCATCGAAGGTCTCGAAGTTGCGTTTCTCTCGTCCGAATAACTGCACGATGCGCATGCCGATAATGTTTTCCTGCAAGTTGCTGTTCAGCGTCGCGATCTTCTGCCGGGTGGCGCGATAGAG